>JAKART010000062.1 GCA_021819255.1 Acidobacteriota bacterium | reverse complement strand
TCCGATCTACGCATCCGCGCGTTGCAGATCCGCCGTAACCACCATCTGCTGCGACTCCCACTCCTTCACCTGCGCCTGCAGCGAGGCCACCTTGAACCGCTGCTCCGTACAATCCACCTTCAACTCCCGGTCATCCAGCACCGCCATCACCTGGCCGCGCTGCACATGGTCGCCAATATCCACCAGGATCCGAACCACCCGGCCTCCGCGTTGGGCGGCGATATCGGCCTGCTCAGCGGCCACCAAAGGCCCGGTCGTACGGAAGATCGGCTTCGCGGGCTGATCCGTCACAACCATTCCGGGCCCAGCCGGCTGGATCGAGCTTGCAGCCATCCGCTGGGCCTCCACAACCGCCTCCTGGCCGGGCCGCGGATTGCATCCGCATAGCCCCACGGCTCCCGCAAAGACCGAAAGCAACGCGACGGTACCCGGCGACCATGGCCGGCTGCAAACACTCTTCATCGGATCACCAGCCAATCCAGTTCCATAACATCTGCCAAACCCACATCGCAGGCTTGCGCAGCAGAACATATCCCGCCGGCCGCAGGCCAAGATAGATCTTCCCCTCGCCACTCATCCCCGCTCGCAGAATGGCCGCGTGGTTGGGTAGCGGGACCAGCGCCGCAAACGTCCTTTCATCGCCGGTCATTTGAGACGCGGGGCTGACGACTCCCACCTCGCCCTTCCAGGTCCGGCGGGGGTAGGTGTCCAGCTTGATCGCCACATGCTGCCCCGGCTGCACCAGCGCCACATCCCGCTGGGGCACCTCCACATCCACCACGACTCGAGAGACGTCCAGCACCTTGGCAAACGTATCTCCAGCGCTCAAGTGTTGCCCCGCTTCACTCTCCAGCGCCGGGGTGGCCACCACGCCGGCGATCGGCGAGCGCAGCTCCGCGCTCTCCAGCCGGCTCTCCGCCCGCGCCGCCTCGGCACGCAGAAAATCCACCTGCGCCCGATCCGCTCCTGCCTGCGGCTCTCCCCGAGCCAGATCCGCCTGCATGGTCAACTCCGCCCGCTGGTAGCGGGCTTGCGCCGCAGCCAGGTCTGCTCTCCACTGCCATTCGTTCATCGTTCCCAAAAGCGCGCCCGCCGCGACGCGCTGACCCTCGTGCGCCAGCACGCTCTGCACATTTCCATCCGCCGGAGCCGCAACGGCCACCAGATGCTGCGGTTCTACCACCGCCAATCCTGCCACCCGCATCGGCAAAGGGCAGAAGACCAGGAGCAGCCCGGATGCGGCCGTTGCCGCCGCATAGGCCAATCTGCGCTTCCGGCTGGTCCTCAGCAGAGCACGTTTGCTCTCCAGCAGCGGCTCCAACAGCCCGATCAGCGGCACCTCGCGGTACAACAACGCATTCCGTAGGGCTACGGTTGCCTGGCCGCCCAGGATCTTGATCATCTCGATCTGCGCTGCATCCAGAAACTCTGGATCGCCGGCCGCATACAGCAGCAGCCCCAGCCGTCCCTGGTCATCCTCCAGCGGCAGCGCATAGAGTCCCCGGTAACCGCTATCTGCAAAGTACTTCCCTACCCCTGCTTCCATCTCTTGTTCCATGCCTTCCACCTGGCGCAGATGGAGCGGCGAACTCTGCGTGTTCAACGCTCGAACCAAATCCTGAAGACGATCTACCTGGGCGTCACCCATGGGAATATTCGCCATTCCAGAGACCGCCCGCAACTGCAAAGCTCCCTTGTTCTCCAGAGCGATGGCGCACATCTCATACGGCAGCACAGTCTGCGGACTATTCACGATGATTTGCAACAGCCGGTCCAGACGCAGGGTGGAGGTAATCTCCGAACTGACATGCACCAGCGTCTCCAGAATCTCCAGCTTCCGCTCCGCATGCATCAGGCTGGCATTCTTCAATGCTTGACTGGCCGTCTCGGCCATCTCGGTCAAAAGGAACTCGTCGTCCTCATTAAAGGGAGCTTCGCCTCGGCGATTGACCGCCTCCAACACCCCAATCTCCGATCCATCCTGCATCAAGGGCACCAGCAACAGGTTGCTCACCGGCGACGTCCTTTGCTCCTCCGGCAGCAATGCCAGCGCCTCGTTCCGCCGCAACAGCCGTTCATCGGCTGGATCGACGATTAACAGCGGCTCACCCTCCTCGGCCATTGCCGCCACCAGACCCTCCTCCGGCCGTTGCACCATGCCATGGCTCACCGTGGCATCCGCCCCGTCGATCGCCATCAGACGCAGATCCTCGCCATCAAAGAGCCACAGATGCATCGCTTGACTGGGAAGCAGGACGGCCACCTTAGCCGGCGTCATCGCAATCACCTCATCCAGTTCCAGGGTGGCGTTGAGCGACTTCTCCAAGTCATAGAGCTGGCTCATCCGGTGGATCGAATCCAGCAGGTTCTGCTGCTGTCGCTCGACCTCTTCGGCCGCGACGATCGCCGTCCCGGCAATCCCCGCCACATCCTGGAGAGCTGCCATCTCCGCAGAGCGCAATGGCGCGCCAAAGCAGAGGATCTCCATCACCCCAACCGGCTTCCCGGCATGAAGGATCGGCAGGTAGACCAGGGACGTGATCGTCCGCGTCACCAGAACATGCGCATACTCCTCTCGCGGGACTTCGCCGCCGACGTACACCCTTGGCTCCACGCGCCCAGCAAAGAAGGCCGCCACCAGCGGACTTGTCGTCGGCAGTGTCTCCTCTCCCAAGCTGACCGGGCCTGCCAGTCCCACCGGCGCCAGCGTTGGCCCGCTCCGGACCTCCAGGAGCCGATGCACCAGGCACGCGCTATCGCCCGCAATCTCCACCATGGCAACCGCAATCAGTCGCGCCCGTACGGAGGAGTCCGCCGTGCTCAACAGCGCGTTCATTCGTGCGACCCAAGTGGAACTGGACATGGTCAAGACCAGACTTCAAGTCAATCGTGCAAAACAGGCGCAGGCCTCCCTACACTTGACGGGCATAAGCCAGAAGGGCGAATCTCTGTAAACGGAGAGTGTAGCAAGTGTTCCTCAGGAAGGAAACTCCGCCTCAGCTTCCCTACCATCCTGGAGTCCAACCATTTTAGAGTCCACCCTTTTGGAGTCCAGCCCTTCTGCAATCGTCACGTTCTCATCCATCCTCTTCAAGGAGAACCTCTTGGATCTTGACATTCGGCAAACCGGCTCCATCTGCGCCCTTCGCATCAAAGGCCCGTTCAAGTCCTCTCATACCTCCGCCTTCGACTCTGCCCTGGACCAGGCCATCGCCGGCCAATGCCTCTATCTCATCCTCGATCTGGAACAGATGAACTACATCGACTCTTCCGGCATCGGCGCCATCGTCGGCGCTCTTCGCCGCACCCGCCAGATCGGGGGCGACACCAAGCTCGTGAATCCCTCGTCCTTCGCCGCCAAGACCTTCAAGATGGTCGGCATCCTCAATCTCTTCTCGATCTTCCCCAGCGAAGATGAGGCCATTGCCGCCTGCCGTCCAACCTGACTTCTGATCCAGGCTTGGACAGCCGTCAAGCAGGAGGGACAAAGGATCTGGAACAGAACGAGAAAGAAAGATGCGCAAAAAAAGTGTGACCATCAAAACGGTCACACCCGTGGAAACTCACTCGCCCATTGGGGGCAGATTCCATCCGCTGCTGAATGACAGAATGCATGGAGCCGACGAACGGACTTGAACCGTTGACCTGCTGATTACGAATCAGCTGCTCTACCAACTGAGCTACGTCGGCGAACTCCTCCGTCATTTTATCGGCAATCATCGCTTCCGCAAAATCTTCGGACGCCTCCGCCAGCGGAGGTATCTTTCTGCGGGGCGCTGCTCGAAACTCTCTCTGTCTCTCTTCGTCGCGGCCAATCTGCTTCCGCTCCGAACATTCTTCCAGACAGTTTCTCCCCGGTTATCCACAACGCAAAAGGGCCGCCCGGCAACAGGGCGACCCTTTTTACTATGGGAGGCAGCTCCAACGGAGGCAAAGCCATCGGAACTCTCTGGTGCAAGACTATGTTCGACCCTCAGCCCTGTCAAGAAAGTTTTCCATCTTTTCTCATCTATCGCAAAATCAATGATTTACAGGCTTTTCTACCACCCGCACCGGTTTTCTTCTGGTTTCTTCGGCTCCTCTCCGCATCGCCTTCCCGTACCCGTGAACCCTCCGCCGACCCAGCCGCTACTCTCTGCCGGCCCGGAAAGCCAAGCCGCGAGATCCGTTCGTCGGCCTGAATTCACACTCCCGCGCCGTCTCCAGACCCAGGAGCGCGGGCCGGGCGGCCGATCTTCGCCTTATATTCTCCTTACGGCTGCTCGAAACCGGCTCCCATGGACACCCAGCCAAACGAGCCCGGGGCATAAAGCGGAAAAGATCGTCAGCTTACGGCTACGCTCCAGCCATGAGATCTGGACAGGACGGATCATCGAAGTTTCTAGACCAAGCGGAAGCGGGCCTGGCAGTTCAACCTCGCATCCCGTCTCAAGCCCCCTTCGTCTCGCCGTCCGCGCTCTGTGGCCCCGTAAAGATCGCCGGCTTATTCTGCGGAGCCAGGTGCAGGCTCAGAAACTCCACCTCCATCGCCGGCGGCTTGCCTCGCAGCACCCTATACCCCGCCCGCCCAAACCCCAGGAACAGCCCCAGCAGCACCGCCGCCGCTCCCAGCACTCCAGAGAGAATCGCGATATTCTCCAGCAGCGTAAACGCCTGCGCCGCCACGACCTTGAAAGGAGGATGGGCATCCTGGTTGAAGGCCAACTCACTCAGGTGAACTCCCTTCACCATCTGCTCAGCCTCTGCCCCGGAGAAGCTTCCGGTCGCCAGAGCCACCAGCATCCCCTGCTGCTGCAGCCGGGTATTCGTCTTCGGCCTTGGCATCTGGAACGCAATCGCCTTGGCCGCCCGCTGCGCGATGCTGGGCGTTGGGTAGAGAATCAGGGTTAATATCTCCTTGCCGCGCGCGTCGTCATATCTGGCTGTCACGACCTCCGGCTCCATCGTCCAATCCAGCAATCCAGGCGGCAGCACACCTCCTGCGGCCGCATAGCTCACCGGTCCCAACGCATAGCGCAAGCTGCCCGCAACCAGCCCCCTGGCCGGCGGCAGCGTCGGCAGGACGGGCGCAACCGCCGCGCTGCCAAATACCTTCGGCATCGCCTCCAGCAGAGGCGTCAGAGCCTGCGCATCTGCTTCGGGCGTCCCTTGGCGAAACCTCGCCAGAAGCACCGTCTTGCCCACCATGGAAAGCACCACCGCTCCTCCCTGCGCACCAGCTCCCGCCGTCTGGTAGGCCTCCAACCCCTTGCCCACCGTCACCCCGGCTAGCCACCACCCCGAAGCCGCCGCGGCCTCTCCCGCTCCCGACCCGGCCCCTTGCTCTTCGCCCGGCGAACGGCCCGCCGCGGCCTGCTGCACCTGCTCCAGCAGCGTAAACGCGCTATAGGCCCCGGTTCGATCTCCAAACTCCAGGGCCTCCATCTGCACGGTGTTCCCTCCGCGCGCATAATCGGCCACCTTCCAGCGCCGTTCTCCGCACTCGGAGAGCGCCTGTGGACGCAGAGATGCCAAAACAGAAGGCGACACCGCGGCCGGACCGGAGGTCCGCACCCAGCCGCCAAACCGGGCCGGCAGCAGAGCGGCCTCTGGCTCTGTAATCTTGATCTGGGCCAGCGCCGCAGAGCCAACTCCCCATGCCACTGCCGTGACGCCGGCCAGACCGATGAGCCCCGCCCGCAGCACTGCAACACTCACCGCTCGCCCTGCCCTCAAATCCGAACCCATACAGCGCACAGACTACACCAACCGGCCCCAGGCAAGCATGAGCCACCGTCTCGCCTGCACCGCAACGCCTTCCCGGCGGATACGGACTCCAAAAGAACGATAGCCGAAGAGCACGCGAGCATCACTCCAAGGGAATAGCTCCCTGAACACAGCCTCAAGGGCGGCGCTTTGGACTTCGCGTCAACCCGCTCTGCTTCGCGGACGTTGCCGGTGCGAGTTGACCCATCGCTCCATCCTGGCGGGAACCCCAGAATGGAGCGATCCAAACACCAGGCCTTCGCCACACCAGGCCTTCGCCACACCAGGCCTTCGCCGCGCGAATTCAAGGCCCGGACCCGTCGAGGAGTCTCCCTGCCGCCTGCCCTATCGAAGTCCACGGAGGGGCTTCTGCTCGATCAGTTCCAGGGCGCAGGCGACGGCGTTGCGAGCAGCCAGACGCAGATTGTCGGCGGCGATCCATAGCCAGAAACTGTCGGTCTCCGACGCCTGCTCGCTGCCCAAACGGAAGAGCACCTCGCCGCGGCCCACCGCCATCTGATTGCCGGCAGAGTCCTCCTCCACCATCTGGCCGTCTTTCACCAGCGCCCCGCGAATCGTCTCGGCGGAGAGTCGCTGCGACATCTCCACCCACACCGAGGCCGTGTAGCCGTGAAAGACCGGAGCCTGTAGCATCTGCAGCCGAGTGGACCGAACCGCCTCTTCTCCAGCCAGCAATCCGATGTGGCGTCCAGCCAGCAATCCGATGTGGCGCTGAACTTTCTCCGTGGTTCGGGCAAGATCCATCCTGGCGCCCTCTCCCAGCGAAGCCACCAGATTGAAGGCTACCTGCGCATCGTAGACCTCCCGCTGCAACGGCTTGAAGGAGAGCAGACTCACGGTCTGCTGATGCATCTCATCCACACCCTCGTTGCCCATCTCCGAGGCCGGCTGGAGCACCGTCGCCACCATGCGGGAGAGCCCGAAATGCCCCAGCCTGGCCTCGACCAGAGCCAACAGAACGGACACCGGATGGGCCGAGATCTCGGCCAAGGTCATTCCGTCCGGTTTGGAACCCGCGGCAGACGGCTCCGCATGACTCGCTGTGGAGAGTTCCACCAGCGGCGAACGCACCAGAACGTGCGGCTGCCCCTCCAAAGCCCCGGTAAGGTCCACGACGGCCGCTCCCGCAAGGTAAGCCGCCTTCCAGTACTGCATCACCGTTGAAGCCTCGCCGGCAAAGAAGACGGCATCCAGACCTGCAAACGCCTCCGCGGAGATGGGCTGTATCACGACAGCCTCATCTCCCAGGGAGGTCATTGTCCCCTGAGAGATTTGTTCGTCCAGCAGGAGAACGTCCCAGGATGCTGACGATGCTGACGATGCCGACGATGCCGACGATGTCGCGCTCAGCTCTTCGGCAAGCTCCTTGCCCATCAACTTCGATGCTCCGACAACCGCCCCGCGTCGTACCCTTGCTGCCATGTTGGCTCTCTTCCTTTTTCTATGCTTTCTGTCCTTGAGCTGCCAGAGTGGGGAACGCGGGCTCCCTGTGGTCAGGATCGATCCACCAGGTTGCAGTGCGCTCGCAGAGTTGAGGATACAGGATACCGGCGAGCCAGACCGCTCACGCCTTCTCGCCGCAAGCGGCCTTTGCTGAGGAAGCAGGGCGCGTGGCCTGAACATGGATGAGCAGAGCCATGAGCGTTCAAGCCGTTTGAGAACGGCGTGGAAAGCGAATCCTCGCTCGCTTGTATGAAAGCTGAACTTCGAGATGGAGCCGGCGGACTCAGGATCTTGCAGCAAATCTGAGCTGAGCGCCAGAACCGCCCTGGTCCATATTTTGACCAGGAGCCGACCCAACCTGCAGGTCTTAGACCATTTTCCCTGATGATGGGTGTACGGAAGCGGGCGTTCAGTGGCGTTTTCATTGAGGAAAACGCCCACAGGAGTCGTTCCCCTTGCTTACACCTTCAGGGAAAATGGGCTAGGAGTTTGGCACTCCCGCGCCCGAACCCTTTGCATGCATCACACCAAACACAAATACGGTCTCGGAGCGCATCGTCTGACCCGGCCGCAGCAGGGTAGAAGGAAACTTTGGCTCATTGGGCGAATCAGGAAAGTGCTGCGTCTCCAGGCAAAAACCAGAGTGCTTTTCATAGGTCACGCCGTACTTCCCATGCTCCGTTCCATCCAGAAAGTTACCGGAGTAGAACTGCACCCCCGGCTGGGTGGTCATCACCGTCAGCGTCCTCCCGCTCTGCGGAGCATAGACCTTGGCCGCCAGATGCAGGCTGCCGGGCTTGCCATTCAGCACAAAGTTCTGGTCATACCCGCCGCCAACCTCCAACTGGGCGTTGTCCTCTGCGATGCGCGCTCCAATCGCAGTCGGCTTTCGGAAGTCGAACGGAGTCCCCTTCACCGTCGCCAGCTCTCCGGTTGGAATCTGTGTCCCATCCACCGGCGTATAGCGGTCGGCTGGAATCATCAATACCTCATTCAGGATATTGCCTCGTCCATCTCCGGCCAGATTGAAGTAGCTGTGATTGGTCAGGTTCACCACGGTAGGCTTGGTCGTAGTCGCGCTGTAAAAAATCCGCAGAGAGTGACCCACGAGGCTATAACGCACATGCACCGTCAGTGTCCCGGGAAATCCCATATCCCCATCCGGACTCACCAGCGTCATCTCCACGCCATCCGGAAGCACACTGCCCGTCCACACCTTGGTGCTGAAGCCCTTTGGCCCTCCATGCAACGCATTGCCGTTGTTGTTGATCGGCACGTGGTAGGTTCTTCCATCGATTGCGAACGTTCCCTTGGCGATTCGATTGCCATACCGCCCTACAATGGCGCCGAAGTAGCTCTTTGTGCTCTTCTCATACTGCTCCAGGTTGTCATATCCCAGCACCACATCGGCCATCTTGCCCTGGCGGTCCGGCGTTTCGATGCTGACGATTCTTGCCCCGAAGGTCGTGATCCGTACCATCAACTTGCCGTCGCTGATGGCAAAGATCTTCACCGGCTTGCCATCGTCCGCCGTCCCCCATGCCTTCTCTTGAACAGAGACCGTTTGGCGCACCGAAGCGCCGGCCCGCATGACAGAGGTTGTTTTCCCAGAGGCCGCCTGACTCTGGGAACCCTCGCTCCGCGCCCCCCAGACCGCAGGGCACAAGAGCATCACCAGCAGCGCCGCCGTCCATCCCTTTTTCATCGTTTCTCCCATCATCCAGGCGCCCATCCGCCGTTCAAAGCAGGGCATCGAATTCGTTCAACTGCAACGCACTCATTCTTCCCTATAACTCCTAGCCCTGTCCATAAGTAGCGGCGGCTCCATGCTTGCGCCGGTAATGTCTGTCCAGCAGCGCCTGCGAAACCTCTGCAGCGCCCGCCTTCAGGGTTAGGGTGCGATAGGCCATTCTGGCCACGGCCTCCAAAACCACCGCATGGTGCGCCGCCTCCGCAGCATCCTTGCCCCACACAAACGGAGCATGTCCCGCCACCAGGCAGGCAGGAACC
>JAKART010000061.1 GCA_021819255.1 Acidobacteriota bacterium | reverse complement strand
GGCATTGCCGGCTTGCCTCGCGGGCTGCATTTGCGGTATCGATCAAGCCCAGCTCGATCAGCTCAACTCCCGGCTGGGAAAGTTTCGCGGTGACCAACCGCAGATAGTCTTCAAGCTCCGGGCGAAGGTTTTCAAACTGCTCCCAGTAGGCCTGAATACCGATGCCACAGAGGGCGACTCGAAGGGGATGGTGTGCCGTCACAACGCTCCTGGTTTGGTACAAGGTGAAGCCGACACGGAAGGGGTTCTGCGCAAGCGCCGCTCCCCGCTTCCGCGCGAGGGAGAGAATAGCTCATCGAAAGCTATTTTTCGATCACCACCGACACGGCGAAGGGACGCAGAGTGAGGGAGGTTCCCTGCAGACTCGTCGTGCTCCAACTACCTTCGCCGGTAGAAGGATCGACGGTTTCCACCTGAGCTCCGGCGGCGTCAGAGGTCAACTTCACCTGAATGTCGCGATCTCGCTTGTTGATGATGAGCAGCTTCTTTCCGCCGCGGGTCTGAAAGGCCTGGGCTGCGATGGCGCGGCCTGAGCCGCTGGTCTCCACCATCGCATCACCCGGCGAGAAGTTCTCCTTGAGAAGCTTCAAGACCCAGTAACGCGCATTGGGCTCGCCCGTATTCCAGTCGATCATGGACACGCTGGGAAACTGCGTGGGGTAGCCCACCAGTTGGGATTCACCGATCACGTCAACGCCTTCCTTCGCCAGACCGATATACAAGTAGGCATACAGAGCGCCGTCCAGGTTCCAGTATTTTTGAGGAATCCGGTTGCGTATCTGCTCGGCTGTTTCCCCGGTCCGGTTATCGTTGGGCAGGATGACGCCCAGCTCATCGGTATCCGTCTTCGTCTCCGGAGAAAGCCGCGCGCGGATGGCCTGAATGAATTTGACTCTGTTGAGAAACCCGTCCGCTTGATCGAAGAAGGTATATTGCCAGTCGTCTATCGTCTGGCTCGGGGTGGCTCCCGCATAAAAGTGATAGGAGATGAAGTCCAGAGGGATTCCGGGACGGTGGTGGGCGTGATTCAAGAAGTACTCAAACCACTGCGGATCGCGGGGTAAGGCAAGAGCAAGTCCGACAAACTTCATCTTGGGGTCGACTTTCAGGATGGCCCCGGCGATCGCGTCATAGCGCCGGGTGTACTGCTGCGGCGTCATGGAGTGCTCCGCATCCACCTCATTGAGCACCTCCCAGTAGGGAATCTTGTAATGATAGGGGGATTTGCGGAAGACTCCGTGTTCGTCGGTGAATCCGCCGCGGGTGTACCAGCTCACCAGCCGTGCGTAATAGTCGCCGAGCTCCTTCATGCTGGGATCGCGCAGATGGGTCCCCTTCTCGTAGCTCCAATCCACCTGGTAAGGATCCGCGGGGTAGGGGACTGGGTCTGGAGTCTTGAACATCCATTGCGGAATGGTGCTGAAGTTGACGATGACGGAGTTCCCCGCCGTTGCCGCCATGAAGTCCTCCATCATTGGGTCAATCAGGCGGAAGTTCCAGGAGGTCGAGGTGGCTGTGGGCGGCTTCAACTCTGCGACCGCCAGCCGAGGATAAGGCAGCCATGGGACGTAGCGGACATAGCCGGCCTGCATGCTTTTGAGCGCTGCAAACGTCTGATCGTGGATCTTGGAGCCGCGGCGCAGCATGGGATTGACCACGACTTGCAGCGTCGGCGTCGACCGCAGGGTCATCACCGGGTGGTTCCACTGCGCTTGTACTCCTACAGGGCGCGGCGAAGTGACGGCAGGGCTGCTTTGAGGGTTGGCAGCCGCCTGGCCCTGAGAGATGGCCGGCGCGGAACAGTTAGAGAGCGGCGTGACCCCGAACGGGAGCGCAACCAAGAGCAAGATCCAGGCAGAGCGCACAGCATACCTCCATGAAGCATCGTTGGACACATCCATGATATGAAAAATAATGCTGTTTGCGCGCCTCAAACCATGTTCGGATAGCATCTACTCCTAATGGGGCGGCAAGCGGCCGGCTTGCCTGCTCTCAATCTTCCTGCGAAAGAGGAGTTTTTGGTGACTGAGACTCATTCCGATGCACTGGTGTTTTTTGGCGCAACCGGGGATCTGGCGTACAAGAAGATCTTTCCCGCCCTGCAAGCGATGGTGAAACGAGGCGCGCTGGCTGTACCGGTGATTGGCGTCGCCAAGGCAGGGTGGAACCTGGATCAGCTCAAGGACCGGGCCAAGGACAGCCTGGAAAAGCATGGCGGGCTGGATGCGGCCGCCTGGGAGAGATTGAGTTCGCTTCTACGTTATGTGGACGGCGACTATGCGGATCCGGCGACCTTTGCGGCGGTGCGCAAAGAGCTGGGCGGCGCGCAGCATCCGGCGCACTATCTGGCGATTCCGCCCTCATTGTTTGAGAAGGTCGTGGATCAGCTCATGCACTCCGGGTCTGCCAAGGGGGCGCGGATGATTGTGGAAAAGCCCTTTGGCCACGATCTGGCCTCCGCTCAGGAACTGAACCAGATTCTGCTGCGGGCGTTTCCAGAGCGGTCCATCTTCCGAATCGACCACTATCTGGCCAAGGATCCGGTGCAAAGCATGGTCTCGTTCCGCTTCGCGAACTCCTTTCTGGAGCCGCTTTGGAATCGCGACCATATTGACAGCGTGCAGATCACCATGGCGGAGAGTTTTGGGGTCCAGGGACGGGGCGCGTTCTACGACCAGACCGGCGCGATGCGGGATGTGATCCAGAACCATCTGTTCCAGTTGATGTGCAATCTGGCCATGGAGTCGCCGGCGCGCAGGGACAGCGAGTCCATACGAGATGAGAAGGTGAAGGTTCTGAAGGCGATCTCCCCCATCGGGCCGGGGAACCTGGTGCGCGGTCAGTTCCGCGGGTATCAGGATGAGCCGGGGGTGGCCAAAGGATCCAGGACAGAGACGTTTGCAGCCTTGCGTTTGGAGATCGCCTCCTGGAGATGGGCAGGGGTTCCGTTTTATATCCGCGCGGGCAAGAACCTCCCGGAGACCTGCACCGAAGTGATGACGCGCTTCAAGCGTCCACCGATGACCAAGTTCTCTGAGGGCGAGATGCCGCAAAATTACATACGGTTCCGAATCAGCCCGGACTCAACCATTGCGATGGGTGTCTCTGTAGCGGTGGCTGGAGATGACGCCCGGCGGCATCCCACCGAGTTGGTTGCCAGCAGCGAGCCTTACCCGGAGGACATGGAGCCCTACGAGCGTGTTTTGACCGATGCGCTGATAGGAGATTCGAGCATCTTTGCGCGCCAGGATTACGTGGAGGAAGCATGGAGGATTGTGGACCCGGTGTTGAGGGACGGAACCCCGGTGCATCCGTACGAGGTGCACTCGTGGGGGCCGCCGGAGGCGATGAAGCTGGCGCCTCCGGGGGGATGGGTGGATCCGTTGCTGGGTGCTTGCATTCCGGCGGGCGCGTAGATTCTGTCTGGCGCGTAGATCTGTCGGGCGCAAACCACGCGCTCCGAAAAGCTCTCACAGGCTGCCTAGGGAAAAGTAGTCCCGCAGAGCGATAATGAACCAGAGAACCGGCGCTGCGACCAGGAGGGCATCGATGCGGTCCAGCACGCCGCCGTGGCCAGGGAGCATGGAGCCGGAGTCCTTGACTCCGGCTCCTCGCTTGAGGGCTGACTCGAGCAAGTCGCCGAACTGGGCGGCCGCGTTGAGCAGCACGGCGAGCAGGAGAAAGATCCACCAGCGTTCCGTGGTGTGAAGCCGGGTAAAGCTTGAGTTCTGTTGGGTGAACCAATCCCCCAGCAGAACCAGGCCCATGCCGAAGATGCAGGAGGCCACCAGCGAGGCGATGGCGCCCTCCCATGTCTTGTTGGGCGAGAGGCGCGGCGCAAATTTGTGGCTACCAAAGCGTCTGCCGACATAGAGCGCGGCGACATCCCCTGACCACACACAGAGAAAGAGGAAGAGCAGCAGCGCGGTGCCGTTCTCCTGATTGAGAATCTCCGGCAGAAGAGCCAGAGGATAGGCGATGTAGATCACCAGAAGCAGGCCTGCGGAGGTTTGCCAAAGGACATGCTCCAATCTGGTGCGGAATGCCGCAACCGCGAAGAGCACCAGGGTAAGGAAGGCCACTACCGTGAGCCTGTCGGAAGGGTGGAAGAAGACGCAGAGGAAATAGCAGGCTACGGCGCAGAGAGACCACCAGAGCGGGATGGGGCATCCGCCGGCGGCGGCGAAGGTGCGGAACTCTGAAGCGGCCAAGCCGGCGACGATGGCCGCCAGGAGGGTGACCATCCATAGCTTGCCAAAGAAGATCAGCGCCAGGACACAGGCAATGAGGACAACAGCGGTGAGGATGCGCTTCATGATTCCTGTTGAGGATACACGGTTTACCGGATCTTCCGCGCGAATGAGCGCCCAGCGGCGCAGACGATGGAATCGGCCGCCCGGGGGCTGCTTCCTTGGAGGGACGCCCGTGGCTCACTAATAAACGGCAATGGAAAGATTGGTGTCAGCGTTGGTCCAGGCGGTGGACGTGAAGGTGGCGACGGGCGCGATGTTGCCGTCGCCCTGGGTGGAGAACTTGAGAACCGTGGGGTTGGCTGTGCTGCCGCAGGTGGCGGTGGAGACCACGTAGAGATAACCCTCGTTATCCAACGCGATACCGCCTACGCAACCCAGTTCCGTGTTGCTGCCGGTGATGTCGCGCAGGGGAGGGGTATTGCCGGTGGCGCCGGGAGCGAAGATCAGGATGCTGGAGACCCCGGAGACGACGTTGGTGACGTAGAGGTTGCCGGCTGGGTCCGTGGCCATGCCCTGGGGAGTTCCAAAGGAGAGCGTGGTGAGGGCGCCGCTGAGGGTGCGCGACGGCGCGACGCTGCCGGTGGCTCCCGGAGCGAAAACCACAATAGGCGCTGTGGGAGCCGGAGAGGAAATAGCCGGAGACGCGTTGTCGGCGACGTAGAGATTGCCTTTGCGGTCGACCGCCGGGGCGTAAGGAAGCTCAAGTGTGGTTAGATCCGCCGCCTGGGTGCCGAGGGGAAGAAGAAGGTCTGGGGCGACTGAGCCATTCTGCGAGTAGCCGAAACCTGCGACGCCGTAGCCCGCTCCGGCCGCATAGATGTCGCCGGCCGCATCCACGGCCAGGCCATTGATGCCGGTGAGCCCTGTGGTGGAGTTGAAGGGAATGTCTCCAATGGGCTGCGCGTTGTTGGAGGAGCCAACGGGAAACTCAAGGATGGCGCTTCCGCTGGAGCCCTCGGCCGCGCTGGTATAGATATCTCCGTAGCCATCGACGGCCAGGTAGGCCAGAGATGTGGTCTTCGAGTTATCAATGGTGGAGAGCGGGGCTGTGACTCCTGAGGAGGATGTGGAGAACTGCAGGATCTCCCCCGAGGCGGCCGTGCTGCCGGAGGCGGCATTGTTCTGGATCACGTAGACGCCCACGGCAGGCGCTGCGTGGATATTGCCGAAGGTCGTGCCATCGCTGGAGCAGCCGGCGAGAAGCAGAACCAAGCCTGCGAGCAGCAGGCCCACAGATTGCGGTCGAAGCGCGGAGGCCAGCCATGATTTGCAGGCGAAACAGGCTCGAAGTGGCCAGGAAGAGCCGAGTGGGGGCTGCGCAGCGTTGGATACGGATCGGTTCATGCCGCCTCCTTGGAGGAGTTCCAGCGATGACGTTCAGGGCCGGTTCCCAGCCGGTGTCCTGAGGCCTTCGATCGCTCTCCGAGCGTCTTTCCCTCCCAGAGATCGTCACGGGCTGTCGGCACTGCGGGGGAGGAGGCTTAGGGAACGAAGCTGGAGGTTAGTTCCTCGTTGAACTCTTATTTAAGCACACCTTCAGGAAGTGGGTATACGGAATCTGCGGGTGTAAGCCGCGAGGGAACTGGGTCATGCTCTCAGCCGCGCTTCGGTCCTGCGGGACAGGGGAGCGTACCTTGCTCTAGCGGGGAAGCAGTTCGACCGGAACATCCAGAGTGGAGGGAAGGGTGTCGGAGAACGCCTCGTCGGAGGAGTCGCCGAGACCGCCGAAGCGGCGTTCGCGCTGCTGATAGTCGGCGATGGCTTCCAGGAGGTGAATGCCGCGGAAGTCCGGCCACAGGCGGTCGGTAACGAAGATCTCGGCGTAAGCAATCTGCCAAAGGAGGAAGTTGGAGATGCGCTGCTCGCCGGAGGTGCGGATGACCAGGTCCGGATCGGGCATCTGCGCGGTGTAGAGGTGGGCGTCGAGCTGAGGTTCGTCGATGCGGTTCTTGATGGCGTCATCCAAGCCCTCGGCGGCGAGCATGTCTTCGACGGAGATGCCGCGCTGGTGAGCCTCCAGGATGAGTTTATGAATCAGGGCGCGAGCGGCATCGACGATCTCAGAGCGAGCGCCGTAGTTGAGCGCCAGGGTAAGAGTGGTTCCGGTGTTTCGGGCGGTTTGCTCGGAGGCCCACTGCATGGTTTCCTGGACTTCTGTGGGAAGTTCGTGGGTGCGGCCGATATAGGCCACCCGGATATTGTTGTCATTCATCCGCTTGACGTTGGAGACCAGGTAGCTGCGCAGCAGCTTCATGAGGAAGTTCACCTCATTGCGGGGCCGGCGCAGGTTGTTTTCCAGCGAGAAAGCGTAGAGGGTGATCCAGGGAAGATCGATGCGGGAGGCGGTCTCCACAACGTACTGAACGCATTCAGCGCCCTGCTGGTGACCGAGAAAGCGCTTGAGGCTTCTCTTGCCTGCCCAGCGGCCGTTGCCATCCATGATGATGGCGATGTGTTGCGGCATGCGCGCCGGATCGAGCGCGTCATAAGCCGCGCGCTCTTCGGGTGTGAGTTCGTGAGCCCGGTTGGAGCGCTGATAGACGCGGCTGGGATAGGTTTCGCGCACGGGTCAATCTCTAAGATATGACGATAGCTGAAAACGGAGAAGGAGAAAACAGATGCGCAGAAGACGTTCGAAACCAGGCAGGGGCGAACAGCAGCCGGATGAGGAAGGGGTGGGGTCCGCAGTTCGATCAGAGAGCGTTGCGGGACGGCGAGTCTTGCCGCTGGCGGCCGGGTGGAGAGACACCGCGGCTCCTCACCCTGAGGGGTGTGGAGCCGCGGTGTTGGAGAGTCGCGGCGAAGCCGGCCTGCGGTGGCCGGGCTCAGGCCATGCGCCGGTTATGGCTCTGGGACAGCTCCCGTACGTGATTGAGAAAGATCGCCTTCTGGGTGGAACTCAGGTGCGGCGCGTACTTGGCGATCTCGGCCAGGAAGGGATCGTTGAGCAGAACGGCGGTCTCATCGCGGTGCCGGGTGGGAGCGTCGCGGAGCAGGGCGGAGATGTCCACCTGCAGGGCGCGCGCCAGCCGGTCCAGGGAGGAGAGCGTAGGCATGGCCTTGCCGTTCTCGATCTTGGAGATGTAGGTTCGGGGAACACACATCCGAGCGGCGAGCTGGCGCTGGGAGAGATTGCGCACGTGGCGAAGATCGCGCACCGCGGCAGCAACCTGGGGGCCGGCTTCGCCGGCCTCTGATGGCGAAGCCACCACCAGGGCGAAGGCGGGCATCACTTTGGGAGGTTCGGGGAGGAGCGACTTCTTGCACCGCCGGCAGACGTCCGAAGCGGTGCGGAATTGCACCAGCTTGCAGGCTTCACAACGTACGACCTCCCGCGCTGCCTGCGGGATCTCAGGGGCGGATGCTGCCACCGCCGCGTTGGGAACTGCCAAGGGCTGAGCCTCTTGAGCCTCTGTTGCGCGCATCGCGCGTACAGGCTGCATAAGGGTTGCCATAAGATTTGTGTTGCGGACGGCTGCCAGAGCGGGCGACCGACCGCTTGTGTCCGATAACGAAGACAAGCGATGAGCTTAGAGTGACACCCCGCACCCCAAGAGTCAAGGAGTATTCCCGGAGATTCCGCCGGAAAGATGGTAAAAAATGGCATTGGAACCAAAGTAGTACACGATTTCTGCTAAACAAATGGAAGCTGGTGTCGGGATTGCCACCCAGACCACAAGGGAGCCGGGCGATGCAGAGCCAAGAGAGATTCAGCGCCGTACAGGCGGAGGCGTTGTTGAGAGAGTGGACGCGGAGCGCATCTTTGGTGAAGCATGGGCTCGCCGTAGCGCGATGCACAGAGAGCTACGGGCTCCGCAAGGCTGAGCTTTGTGGGATGAGCTGTGAGGAATCGGCCCGGCTGGCAGAGCTCTACCGTTGCGCAGGGCTGTTGCACGACTTCGATTATGAGCGGCATCCCACTGCGGAAGAGCATCCTTTTGTGGGGGTGAAGTTTCTGCGCGAGCAGGGTTGGCCGGAGGAGATTCTGCACGCCATTCTGGCCCATGCGGAGTACTCCGGAGTCGCTCCGGAGAGCCATCTGGACAAGGCGTTGTTTGCCAGCGATGAGCTGGCCGGGTTTCTGACCGCATGCGCTTTGGTAAAGCCGAGCCGGGCGATTGCGGATGTGGAGGTGGCCGGCGTGGTGAAGAAGATGAAGGACAAGGCGTTTGCGCGGGCGGTCAAGCGCGAAGACATCCTCCGCGGAGCAGAGTTGCTGGAAGTTCCTTTGCAGGAGCACATCGGCAACTGTCTGCGCGCGATGCAGGCGCACGCCCAGGAGTTGGGGCTGTAGCGCAGCCTGCGCGCGGCGGGATCGGCGTGGCCTGATCCGGGATTGAGGTCTGCGTTCAGCTCTCGGCCAGCGCCGCCCAGCCGATGCGCGCCACGCCTGTTTCGGCGAAGGCAGCGTTGGTATCCCGAACGGTGTTGGGGAGATCGACGGCTCGGGTAAGATCCTCGATGACGATGGACGCGAAGCCGAGACGGGCCGCGGCCACAGCGGAGAAGCCCACGCAGAAGTCATAGGCCAGGCCGCAGAAGAAGAGGCGGGTGATGCCGCGTTCCCGCAGGTAGCCCGCCAGGCCGGTAGGAGTTTGGTGATCGTTCTCCATGAAGGCGGAGTAGCTGTCAATCTGCGGGTGAAGGCCCTTGCGCAGGATCAGTTCGGCGTGCGGGATGGAAAGGCCGGGGTGGAGCTCGGCTCCGGCCGTTCCCTGGATGCAGTGGTCCGGCCAGAGTTCCTGAACTCCGTAGGGAGTGTGGAGAATCAACCTTCCCTCCGGGGCAAGGGCCGGAGTTTGCGTCGAAGGAACTCTGCCCTGGTGAGTGCTGGCGAAGGAGATGTGGCCGCGGGGGTGCCAGTCCTGGGTAAGAACGACATGCTGGAAGCGGAAGGCGACGGTGTTGATGCCGGGGAGAATGGCGTCACCGCCAGAGACGGCCAGGGCGCCTCCAGGGAGGAAGTCCCTTTGCATATCG
>JAKART010000060.1 GCA_021819255.1 Acidobacteriota bacterium | reverse complement strand
CCTCGCTGACCCCGACATCGACGCCGTCTACAACCCGCTGCCCAATCACCTGCACGTTCCACTCACCGTGAAAGCCGCCGAAGCCGGCAAGCATGTGCTTTGCGAGAAGCCCATCAGCCTGACCGTGGAGGAAGCCAGGGGTCTGATCGACGTGCGCGCCCGCACCGGCGTCAAAATCTCGGAAGCCTTCATGATTCGCAGCGCCCCACAGTGGCTGCGGATGCGTGAACTCATCGCCCAAGGCCGCATCGGCCGGTTGCTCGCCGTCCACGGGCACTTCAGCTACTTCAACACCGATCCCGCCAATATCCGCAACCTTCCCGAGATGGGAGGAGGCGGCATCTACGACATCGGCTGCTACTGCGTTCAATCTGCTCGCATGGCCTTCGATCAGGAACCGACGCGGGTGGTGGCGCTGGTCGAACGCGATCCTGGAATGCGCACCGACCGGCTGGCTTCCGCCATCCTCGACTTCCCTGCCGGGCAGGCCATCTTCACCTGCGGCACGCAGATGATCCCCTACCAGCGCGTCCACTTCTTCGGCGCCCGCGGCCGCCTCGAGATCGAAGTTCCCTTCAACGCGCCCAACGACCGCCCCACGCGCCTCTTCATCGACGCCACCGGGGAACTGGACTGGAGCGGCATCGCAACGGAGAGCTTTCCCACCGCCGACCAATACACCCTCCAGGGCGACGCCTTTGCCCGCGCCATCCTCGACAACACCGAAGTCCCGGTTCCGCTGGAGGATTCCGTCGCCAACCTGGCCGTGATCCAGGCGATCTTGCGCTCTGGAGACTCTGGCCGCTGGGAGCCGGTTCAGGGGTGACCGGGAGCCGGTCCAGCCAGAAGGCGGCCGGCGGAGGCATGATCAGGCGTCTCGGCCTCGGTCTCTGCGTTTCACCGCGCAACGGGCGCCGTCAGCATTGCAACCCATCGCCTTGCGCCCCCCAGACGCCGATCTGGAGGGGCAAAGCCGGGTTCGGCCGCTGACACGGCTGCGGCTTATCAAAAGAATCCATTCCGTTTGCCGCCGGGCAATGACATAATTTGGTAGTCACCACAACTGGACTGTCCTGTTTTCTTTCATCGCCCATGGGCGAAACCTTCTCTTCTGGAGTGGACCTCATGAATCCCCGTCGCAGTTTGCTTTTTCCTGCCGCGTCTGCATTCGCGTCGCTGACGCTCTTTAGCACGCTCCTTCTGGCCGGTTGCAAATCCTCGTCGCAGCCTGGGAACGGCGCGCCGCCGGGAGCCGCAGCCGCGCCCAATGGACCAGCCTCGCCGGTTCCGGGCGGCAATGGCGCAAATCCCTCCGCCTATCCGGAGCAAGGCGGTCCATCCGGACCTCCTTCCGGGCCGTACCCGCAGCAGTCCGGGCCGTACCCACAGCAATCTGGCCAGTACCAGCAGCAGGCGCCTCCGCCACCGCGTATGGCCGATCTCCCTGCGGGCACGCGGTTGCGCGTCAGTCTGGATCAGGATCTCGGCTCGAAGATCAGCGAACCCGGCGAGACCTTCCCCGCTACCATCGTCGACAATGTGGTGGTGAACGGCCAAGTCATCATCCCCCAGGGCGCGCGCGCCCAGGGTACAGTGATTGCTGCCAAGCCCCTTGGCCGCTTCGCGGGCGCTGCGGTGCTTGAGGTGCGCCTGGATGGTGTGCAATCGCGCTGGGGCATCTACCCCGTGTCCACCACCTCCGTTGAACGCGTGGAGAAGGGCAAAGGCATGCGCACCGGGCTCTTCGCCGGCGGCGGAGCCGGGCTGGGCGCTCTGATCGGCGGCCTGGCCGGGGGCGGCAAAGGAGCTTTGATCGGCGGTCTGGCTGGAGCCGGCGCAGGCACTGCCGGTGACGCGTTCACGGGCAATAAGGAGATCTATCTCCCCCAGGGGACGTACCTGACCTTCCGCCTGGAGCGCTCCGTCGCCATCACCGAGCAACAGCAATCTCCCTACCCTCCGCCCAATCAGTATCAGTCTCAGTAGGCCGTTGCGGAAGGATGCGGCTCTACCGGAGCCCTGGACACCGCCAATGCTTACCTCAAAAGGGCGCGGCTTGAGCCGCGCCCTTTGACGCAGACAGCTCACCCTGCGGCCTTTGGGTCGTTCTCGGCACCGGATCTTCCCCCGGCAGACCGCCGTTCGGCAGCTTGAGGCGCAGAAATCCGGCTTCCGTTCCGGAGACGTCCAGATCCCTGACGGAGATATCTTCCAGGCAGCCTCCCCGGCGATGCAGGCAGGCCGTCGAAATGCAGCCGCCGCGCATCAGCGTGGGCGATGAGCGGAAATTTGGCCGAGGGCGCAAGACCCGCGGCCGTTTGAATTGCTGCCGGCCGCCGGCGTCTCGGGACGGGGGTCATCTCTTCGAGATAAGATCCACCTTCTTGAGGTTATCGTCAGGAATGCGATCCATGAGCAGCAACAGCGGATCGACGCCGGCCTTGTCCGGCAGCGTCTCCGTGACAAAGCTGTAGGTGTTGGTCGCTCCCCTGTCTCCGCTGACGATGTGAACGCGCCGGCGGGCCAGAACAGCGCCGTAATGGAAGCCTTTGGGTGGCGCGGCCAGGGCGCCGACGTCGATCCAGTCATTCATCGGCACTTCAACCTCGTTGCCCTTGGCGTCGGCCTTGTATTTGTGCGTCTGGATGACCACGGTGACCTGATATCTGCCATCGGGCCGCTTGACGGCAGTGGCGCTGAGGGCGCGGTTGGAGAAGATGGTGATGTCCTTGAAGAGGTCCTGGATCAGGTACTGGTACTGCGCGGGAGTCTGCGCGGAGAGTGCGTTGACCAAGGCCCAGGAAGTGGGATAGGGAGCTCCATGGTAGCCGAATTCGCCGAGGATCCGGCGCAAGGCGGCGTTCACGTGATCCTCGCCGATCATGTCGCGCAGGTAGTACATGACGACGGAGCCTTTGCGATAGTGGATGTAGCCCTGGCTGGCTTCCACCCGCATGAGCGGCCGCTCCTTCAGTCGCTCCGTGCCGCGCGCGCGCAGGTAAGCATCCATCTCATACTGGAGGAATTTGCGCATCGCATTCTGGCCGTACTCCTTCTCCATGACCATGAGCGCCGAATACTGGGCCAGCGTTTCGGAGAGCGAGGTCGCGCCCTCCATATTTGCGCCGATGAGTTGGTGCGCCCACCACTGGTGCGCCATCTCGTGTGCGACAACGTAAAAAACCATGTCGATGTCGTCGGGCTTTTCGATGTCGGCGATGAAGCCGATCGACTCCGAGTAGGGCATGGTTCCAGGGAAGGCCTGAGCGAAGCTGGCCACGCGCGGAAACTCGACGATGCGCGCCTCGCGCTGGTAGTACGGGCCGAAGTTGGCGGTGTAGTAGGCGAACGATTTCTGGACGGAGTTGAGCATGCGCGGAACGTTCCACGGCTGCTCGCGCAGGTAATAGACCTCGATCAGGATCGTCTGTCCGTTGGGCGCAGTCCAGGTGCGGCGCGCAACGGTGTAGTCGGCGGAGAGAAAAGAGTAGAAGTTGAGCGCAAAGTGGTCCAGTTTGTACTCGTAGTAGTTGCGATTGCCCTGAACCCACGTGCGGATGAGCGAGCCGGGCGCAATGGCCGTCTGGCTGCGACTGGTACTGATGACGGTATCGACGTTGACCCAGTCGGAGTTGTTTGAGATGTAGGTATTGCCGCAGTCGGCAGTACAGTTGACCTCGAGCTTCGGCATGAGGTCTTTTTCCTTGAGGCCGAAGCGATGGCGCACGTTGGGATCGGTAAGCTCGTTGTCCTCCTGATAGCCGATCTGCGGCAGGATCGTGTTGTTGAAGAAGGTGCCGTTCTGCACGATCCCGGTCATCGTGGTCTGATTTTCAAAGCCATGCGGATGGCTTTCAACGTCGAGTTGAAGCGTGCGCTGTTCGCCCGGCTGCATGGGCGTGGTCAGGTTGTAGACGCGGAAGCCGGTTTCGGCGTCGTTGGTGGCCAGCTTTGCGCCGGGCAGCGCGATGCGCGAGGTGAAGTTGCGATCGGTCGTAAACCAGACCTGGGAGATCGGCGCCGACGTTTCGTTCTCAATCTGCTCGGCCGCGTGCAGTACCAGTCCGCGATGACGCGGGTAGATGGCGACGTTGTAGTGGACATCGGTGATGCGCGGCTGGGAAAGGTTCTGGTACTTCTTCCAGTGTTTCTCGTAGTCGGCCTGGCGACGCTGAGCCTGGTATTCGCTGTCAAAGTGGTTCAGGATCTCCGTGTTGTAGTAAACCCACGCGCCAGTAAGCAGGAAGCCGGCGAGGCCGAGGAAGCCGGCGGCGCGGACCACGCCGCGAAAGCGCTGTCGGGCGTTGAACAGGCGCGCGCGCCAGCGCGTATCGCGGCCGCGCTGCCAGAGCAGGACGCTGACGACAGAGAGCAGCAGGCAGAAGAATCCCCAATAGACGGCAAACCAGCGCCAGGAGATGATCCAGGGCGCGAAGCCGAAGAAGTCGGAGTAGGTCATGGTGGGCAGCGAGCCGAACTCCAGCATCCGCGAGGCAACGTGCAGCGGACGCCACATGAATGCGTTGGCTACCAGCGCGGCGATGAAGGCGAAGTAACCGACATATTTGTTCGGTGAGAGAACGTGGACGAAGAAGGCCAGCGCGGTGAAGAAGGCAAAGCTGACCATGACATGAAAGAGCAGCTCGTCCACATAGAGGCCGATCTGGAAGCGGGTGTAATGGTCGAATGCCTGAACGGCGACGGACACGCAGAGAACCAGAGCGAGGATGGAAGCGATCGCAGCCAGCAGAGCGAAGAACTTGGCGACAAAGCTCGGCCACTCCGGAACCGGCAGCGCATCCTGCACCTCATCGACGCGCGCATCGCGCTCCTCCCAGACCAGCGCTCCGGCAAAGAAGGTGATCATGGCGACGAGAAAGATGTACAGGGTTCCACTGATGATGTCGATCATCGAATAGGTGACCGGGCGGGTGGTCAGTCCATACCCGGAGCGGGCGTTGAAGATGAGTGCCGCCACGCAGTTCAGCAGCGCGGCCAGGGTGAGCACAATGAAGGTGACGGTCTTCATCAGCCGACGGGTCTCGATTCTCGTCGTAGCCAACAGTTGGGACACCCGCGCCGAGGCTCCGAAGTGCAGGCTGAAGACGGGGCGCGATACTGATGCGGCAAGATTCTCTTCGGCTACAGCGGGCGCTTTCCTGGAGACACGCTCGGCGCGCTCTTCAAAACGGAATCGCCAGCAGGCAAAGGCGAAGACGGCGAGACCAACGCCGATCCAGAGCAGGCGATTCCACAACAACATTCCGTCCAAGCTGAGCACGTGGGTGTTGCGCTGCCCCACGGTCCAGTATTTGGTGGCATAGTTGAAGGCGTCGTTGCCGAAGGGATCGAGCATGGCAGCGAGCTTTTCATTGCGCATGTCCAAGGTGAATGCACCGGCGACGGCGTCGGCGACGATGAGCAGGATGCCGCCGATGAAGGAGAGAATCGTCGAGCGCGTGAGCACGGCGATGGTGAAGAGAAGGGCTGCGATGAAAAGCGTATTGGGCAGTGCGAAGAGCAGGATGCTGACGCCGTGCGCGGCCCAGACGACCCGTCCGAAGCGATCGTGATCGGCCCAAGGCATGAGCGGCGCCAGCAGCGCGCCCACGCTGATGCCGAGCATCGGAATGGTGGAGACCACGACGGCGCCGAAAAACCGGCCAAGCAGGAAGTCCATGCGCCGGATCGGCTTGGTGAACAGGATCTGGTGCATGTTTACCGCGAATTCGCGCGAGGCCGCGGAGTTGACAAAGGCCACGGTCATCAGCAGCGTGATGAACCACATGATGGAGTAAAACTGCTGGATGACAAAGGGCGCATTGCGCAGGGTGTTGCCGATGGCTCCGCCGACGGTAACCTGGTCGGTGCTTAAGGCGAGCAGGACGAGCAACGCGACGATGGCGGTGAAGACCCAGAGCATCGTCGAGCGCAGCCAGTAGCGAACCTCAAAGGTGAAAAAACGCAGCATGGGAGATCCTCGGGTTAGTTGGTGCGCAGACCGGCGATGTTGGCGAAGAAGACATCTTCAAGATCGGCCGCAACAGCGAAAAAGCCCGGCTCCGGCGCCTCATCGGCAAGCACATGAATCCGTGGTTGGCCGGCGACGAGTTTGTGAGAGATGACGGCCATGCGGGATCGATACTCTTCCACCTGCTCGCGGGCAACGCCGCGCGCCCAGACGCGGTCTTCGAGGCTGGCCACGGCGGCATCCGGCGAGCCGGCAAAGAGCACCCGGCCCTGATGAATGATGGCCATGTTACGGCACAACTCCATCACGTCCTGCACGATGTGAGTGGAGAGGATGACGACGACGTCTTCGCCGATCTCAGCCAGCAGGTTGTAGAAGCGATTTCGCTCGCCGGGATCGAGCCCGGCCGTCGGCTCGTCCACAATGAGCAGGCGCGGATTCGCCAGCAGGGCCTGGGCGATGCCAAAGCGCTGGCGCATGCCGCCGGAGAATCCGGTGAGCGCCTTGCGGCGATGCTCCCAGAGGTTGACGCGTTGCAGCATGGCGTGCACGACTTCGCGCCGCTCTTTGCCCTGGGTGAGGCCTTTGAGCAGGGCCAAGTGGTCGAGCATATCCTCAGCGCTGACCCGGGGATAGACGCCGAAGTCCTGCGGCAGATAGCCGAGCAGCTTGCGAACCTCTTCCTTCTGCGCCAGCACGTCGATGGAACCGAAGCGGATCGTGCCGGCGTCGGGTTCCTGCAGCGTGGCGATGATGCGCATCAGGGTGGATTTGCCCGCGCCATTGGGCCCCAACAGGCCGTACAGGCCGCGCGGAATGACGAGCGAAACGCCGTCGAGCGCCTTGACGCCGTTCTTGTAGGTTTTGGTCAGATTCTGAATGCGCAGTTCGAGTGGGTGCGTGTGCTCCGGCACAGAGGATTCTCCTCAACGGCCCAAACGAAGACAGGCGCGGGCCGCGATGGTAAGGATGCGACGATGAAAGGACAGCCGAACCGCGGGGGCAGCCGGCCCTGTTGAAATCAAAAGCCCGAGTGCAAAACATCATACGTGAAGGCGCCGGGAACGGTTCCAGCAAGTTGAGTTGGAACGATCGAGTTCCGCGGCCTGGCACCGGGCCGGCGTGGCGTTCTCCCGGCGGGCGATCCGGGCCTCGCAAATACCCGTGAGATCAAGCAGATGCAGGGTGGACTTCGACAGCATCCCGGGAGATCCCCGTCTTTTTTGCCTGCGCTCGGCGAGATCGGACAGAATGAACAGGCGGTGGCGCTTGCCTGGCCCGGCGGCGGCCGGTTCGTCTGGATCAGGGTTGCGCTCCACACGCTCCTGCAGCGCTTTGCCAGTCTCCGGAGACTCCAATCCAGACCATCTGTATTTCAAAGACGGCGCGATCACCGTCAGCATGGATGTGTCCAACACCGGGCGGCGAGCCGGCGATGCCGTCGTGCAGCTCTCCGTAGACGACCCGGGCTCCGCGCCCGCGCAAAGAGTTGGAGGGCTTCCAGCGCGTCCGCTTGCCCGCCGGACAGAGCAAGACCTTGCAAATTGCCCCGCCCGCGCAATGCCTGGCCTAATGGGACAAGCACACCCAAGCGCTGGAAGTGGAAGCTACGCTCATCGTCCTGCTGGCCGGCGACTCCTCGGCTGATCTTCCTTTGCAAGCCACGGTCCAGGTCCAGTAACAGGTCCAAACGAGCTGCTCAGGGCTGGTGCAGGACGAAGGCAGCGCGCTCAAAGCCTTCTCTCGCCGCAACGATCCCGGGCAATGGCTCCGCCTGCGCCGATTCCAGCTCGGTCTCTCGAATCATCCGGCTCCACAGCGCCTCAGGATCGGAGTTGAAGACCTCGTCCGCCTCCGCCGGGAAGATGAACCAGGCGCCCATCCGCACCTCGGACTGAAGTTGCTGCTGCGTCCAGCCCGCATACCCCAGGTACACATGGAAGACGGCCGGATCGGGCCGGGACGCCAGCTTCTTTTCGAAGAGACTCTTCGCGGAGATCAGATACACCTGGCCGAAGACGTTCTCCGCCTTCTTCTCATCCACCGGCGACTTCAGCAGAGCGAATACCACCGAAGGCTGCACCGGCCCGCCGAGATACACCGGATCGCTGCGATCTCTGGCTGCCTTTAGATCGAAAACGCGCGAGATCGGCACCTTGGTGCGCCGGTTGAGCACCAGACCCAGCACGCTCCTGCGACCATAGTGAACCAGCAGGATCACCGTTCTGGCAAAGAGCGGATCGCCCAATCTGCGGCTGGCCACCAGCACCTTTCCCTCTGCCAGTCCGCTGGGATCGCGGAGTTGGATGGGAACTGAAACGGGCCCCTGCCATCCGCTCTCCTGTTCCGGCCATGCGCTCTCCGGACCCAGAAAGACGGGCCTTATCTCCAGCCTGCCCTCCGGCTGCTTGCCGTGCAACAAGACAGTGGTGGTGACGGGAGCTGCCCTCGCCAGCTTCGGCCTCGGCCTGTCTCCATTCGATCTGCCGCCGCCGGCGCTGCGCAGGCCCGCATGCATCCCCGCCAAAACGGCAAGGCCGGCCCAGGCAACGCCAGGCAAGATCCAGGCCAACATCACGAAGAGCGGAGATCTGCGCAGGCCCATGATCGAAAACCTTCCTGAGAAGATTATCAATCTCCCCACAGCCTCCCGCACGGGATTTTTTCCGCTCCCAGGCGGCGAATCTTCAAATCGAGGCGGCTCTTGCCCCTCATCCCGAGCCGCCTTGGGAAAGCAAGGCTCTCTGGGAGAGAGGACGCCGCGTGGTGGAAACCCGCTCCAACCGCCTGGAGTTCACCCCCATAGGATCCGGCGGATCCGTTGACCTCTGGAGGAGCGGCTTGATTGCATTCGCTTGCCCGCCCCAACCTCCCGGCTTCGACCCCATAATTCCAGCCCCAACCGTGGGCGCGGAGAACGGGGTAAAGAGGGAGCGAGGAGGCCGATCGCGCGAAGGAGTGGAGCCAAGGCGCTGCGTCAAGGAGATGCGTCAAGGAGCTGCGTCAAGGCGCTGCGCCAGGGAGCTGCGCCAAGCAGCGGCCCTCCGTCGCAACCTGGCCTGCCCGGCCCATTCGATTCCGAAGCTCAGATTGCCGGAGCCGCCAGTCTCTTCCTCCGGCTCGCCTGGTAAAAAGATCATCATGCGATGTAAAATTAGGTTGCATTGCGATCTAATTTAAATGCGGCTACCTGCGCAGGGAATGCGCCGCTCCGGAGTTCGCCAGAATGAACCAACCACCAGACCGCGAGTTGCTGCGTGGTTTAGCCAACTTCCGCTACGCGCTCCGGCGCTTTCTTCGCTTCAGCGAAAAGGAAGCCCGGTCCGCCGGCGTCACGCCGCAACAACATCAGCTCCTGCTGGGCATCGCCGGATTCTCAGAGCGCGGCGTCGCCACCATCTCCCAACTGGCCGAGTTTCTTCAGGAGCG
>JAKART010000059.1 GCA_021819255.1 Acidobacteriota bacterium | reverse complement strand
CATCGCAGGCGCAGAAAAGGATGCCACATATCTGCTAGCCGACGTAGAGGTGGTCGCCACCTATAAGCTCCACAACCTGAATCGCACAAGGCTGGAAAATATTTTCCATCGCCTATTCGGTGCAGCACAACTCGATTTGACCATCGAAGATCGCTTCGGGCATCCGGTCAAACCAAGGGAGTGGTTTTTGGTACCGCTCCACGTGATTGACGAAGCGGTTCAGCGCATTCGGGATGGATCCATTACCGATGTGGTCTACGACCTGAAGAGTGCACGGCTGGTAGCGCAAAAAGCGCCTGATATTTATCAGTTTTAAGCAGAAAACAGCGTCAATATGGTTTACCCATGACCGGACCGATATTCCGTAAATTGTTTCAATCTATCAGTCGGTTGAGTATTCATTCTCAACGGAGTCGCGTGGTAAAAGTATAATGCTGACATATAAAAAAATGACGCTGATTAACAAGCAGCAAATAGCAACTAAATATTAGGAGACGAAATTGGTTGACTTCAAGAAGCGATTGGCAGGAAAAAAAGCAGAGCGTCCGACCGATCCGGTCAAACTCTATGACACTCTGGATCGTGCGCATGACAAGGGGCCATTGCGCCCCGCTCAGTTGACCGTGCTAGAGAACTGGTTTGCCAGCCATCGCGATGACCGTGACGTGATCGTCAAACTGCACACTGGTCAAGGGAAGACATTGATCGGATTGCTGATGCTGCAGGCACAGTTAAACAGCGGGAAAGGACCTGTAATCTACCTGTGTCCAGACAATTTTCTGATCGCTCAAACGATTGAGCAAGCCAAACAGTTCGGCATTGCCACCTGTCAGGCTGATCCTGAATTGCCAGATGACTTTTTGAACGGTGACAAGATTCTGGTCACATCGGTGCAAAAGCTATTCAACGGACTGACGAAATTCGGCTTGAACCGGAAATCCATACCGGTCGGCACTCTGCTGATGGACGATGCGCATGCTTGTGCTGATACGATCCGCGAGGCATGCCGCATTCGCATTCCCAAAGAGGAGCCAGCGTACGACGCCTTGAAGGCACTTTTCGCCGACGATCTTGAGCAGCAGGGCCTCGGCACCTTCGCGGACATCAATAACGACAAGCGCGATGCCCTGCTTCCAGTGCCGTACTGGGCGTGGATCGAAAGGGAAGCCGAAGTTGCCAAAATTCTGTCCGCCGGTACTGAACGTAAATCGATCAAGTTCGCATGGCCGCTGCTAAAGAACATTCTTGGACATTGCCAGTGCGTAGTATCTGGCGTAGCGATTGAAATCGAGCCCCACATTCCACCGCTGACGGCCTTCGGCAGCTACGCGGATGCATCACATCGCATTTTCATGTCGGCGACGGTAACTGATGATGCTTTCCTCATCAAGGGGTTGCAGCTCAAGCCTGAGACAATCATTCACCCGTTGACCTATGCGAATGAAAGCTGGTCAGGCGAAAAAATGGTGCTTCTCCCGTCGCTAATCCACGAGGAGTTGGGCCGCGAGCGCATCGTCCAAGGTTATGCTGTGCCAAAACCTAAACGTCGGTATGGCGTTGTTGCGCTGGCTACCGCGTTTGCAAGGGTCAAGGATTGGGAGTCCTACGGCGCGGTAGTAGCAGATAAAGAGTCTGTAGGCGATGTCATCGATGACCTCCGCAAGGGTGAGTATAAAAAGGCGGTTGTCCTGGTCAATCGCTACGACGGCATTGATCTGCCCGACGACACCTGCCGTATATTGATCTTCGATGGCAAGCCATATTCCGAGAGCCTGATCGACCTGTATGAGGAGACGTGTCGTCCGGACAGCGTGACCACGCTGATGCGGACCGTGCGCACAGTGGAGCAAGGGATGGGGCGTAGCGTGCGTGGCGAGAAAGATTATTCGGTGGTCATCATCGTCGGCTCTGACATTACACGGCTGGTTCGAGATCGGGAGTCCAGAAAGTTTCTATCTTCTCAGATGTCGCGGCAAATTGAGATTGGCCTTGAGATTGCGGAAATGGCAAAGCAGGATATCGAGGCAGGCGAAACGCCTGCCAATGCCTTCATCGGCCTAGTTCGGCAGTGCCTTGGGCGTGACGAGGATTGGAAGGCGTTCTACTTCGAGCAGATGGCCACGGTCAAGCCATCGGCGGCCAATGAACGCGTTCTTCGCGCGTATGCAGCAGAACTCGCGGCTGAGCAGGCGTACCGCGATGGAGACTACGCTACTGCGACCGAGTCCCTTCAAAACCTCTTGGACAAGAAGCTGGTAGATGGGCAGGACAAAGGTTGGTATATGCAAGAGATGGCGCGCTATCAGTATCGCGTTAATCGTCCTGAATCTCAGAGGCTTCAGATCGCCGCGCACAAAGACAATCGGCTGCTGTTGAAACCGTCCGACGGTGTGACCGTTGCAAAGTTGACTGTAGTCAGCCAAGGGCGGATCGAACGAATCACTGCTTGGGTCAGCAAGTTCGAGAGCTATGAACAACTCGATATTGCGCTGTCTGACATCTTGGGGCGTTTGGTGTTTGGTACCAAGGCAGACAAGTTCGAACAGGCACTGGATGAGATCAGCCGGGCCATCGGGTTTGCCGGGGAGCGGCCAGATAAGGAATGGAAAGAGGGGCCAGACAATTTGTGGGCGTTAGACGACACACAGTACATTCTCTGGGAATGCAAAAGTGAAGTTGACGTCAGTCGCTCGGAAATCAACAAGCGCGAGGCCGAGCAGATGAATCGCTCAAGTGCCTGGTTCGAGAAACACTATGCTGGCATGAAGGTCAAGCGCATCATCGTTCACCCAGCCCACACGGTAGCCAGCGCAGCATCGTTCACTCATAAAGTGGAGGCAATGCGGGAAGTTGAACTTAGACGACTTATTAAGCAACTGCGGGAGTTTTTCAAATCCTTCGAGGCATTCAATTTCAAAGATCTGTCGGCTACCCAGATTCAGAAGCTCGTAGACGCTCACGGCTTGTCGGCGTCATCGCTGCTGACCCAATCGACGAAAAAACTGAGAGATATCAAATAGCCGAGTCTTATGAACTCATCCGACGGACGTAGCAGCTCCAGAATATATGATTGAGAACAACCTACATCGCGTGTTGGAATACGCAGCGAAACACTTGCTCACGGCCGGATGGCACGCTGCTCGATGGCATGCCACGCACATTCTAATCTGGTCGCGAGCGCGGAAAGTCGCGCACATCTTGACTGCTAGGTTTGATCATGTATGATGACATCATATTTTTAATAGGACATCATATATGAATGAGATGCTAAGTTCCGAGCAAGTTAAAGCCGCCAGGGCCTTATTGGCGTGGTCGCAGCAGGAGTTGGCGACCGATGCACGGGTCGCGACATCAACTGTGGCTGACTTCGAGCGCGGCGTGCGGATCCCAATGGCGAACAACGCCCAAGCGATCCGGGAATCGCTTGAGGCAAGAGGCCTAGAATTCATCGCAGGCGGAGTTGTGGAAAAGGCGATGCTGCCGCCGCCGCCCCCAAGCCCGCATCCCGGCTCCTTGGTCCGGTGGGTCAACGCAACACACCTTTCCCAGTGGGGAGAGCGCCGCGATGGACAGAGTGGAATGCCAGAACTTCTGCGGCGCCTGATCTATGCGGCGCATGGCCCAGCCGCGTCCGTCCATTTTCCGTCTGACGAAAGCATACAATATCGTGGGTGGGACGGCATATGTACCGTGGTTGCAGGGTCCGAATTCGTGCCGGATGGGGATTCGGTGTGGGAGATTGGTGCCCAGCGTATGGGGATCCGCAAGAAGGCGGGGGATGACTTCGACAAGCGGACCAAAGATCCGATGGGTCATGATCGCAGCAGGACCGCGTTCGTTTTCGTCACGCCACAACGTTTCGTCGGTAAGGAAGAATGGGTTGCTGAAAAGAAAGCGCTCGGTATCTGGCGCGATATTGTCGCCATTGATGGGGACGACCTTGTCCATTGGCTAGAGATGTATCCGGCCGTCGCTCAGTGGCTCTCTGTAAAGATCGGACGTCGGCCCCAAGGCCTGCGCAATATGGATGAGGTTTGGGAAGAGTGGGTGCGCACGACTCAGGTACCGCTTACCCCCGACGTCTTGTTGACTGACCGCGATGAAAACCATATGGCCGTGCTGAAATGGCTTCGTGAGGCGCCTCAACTTATCTCAATTCAAGCCGACGCTCCGGATGAGGCAATCGCCTTCTTATACGCCACGATCAGCCCATTACCGGAAGCCTATCGCCTCTCTTATTTGAGTCGGTGCGTGGTCACGGACACGGACGAGACCGCCCGACAATTACTTGGCCTGGGCACCCCTCTGATCATCGTGATGACTGACCCTGAGGCTGGCTTGGCGAGACGCCTAGTCGATGCCGGGCACCACGTGTTCGCCGCCTACGGGCCAGGCATCAGCGATCCTGCCAACGCGATTCGCCTGGCTCGTCCCTGGAGGTTCCATCTGCAAGCGACCCTCACGCAGACGGGGCTGTCCGAGGAGCATGCTCACCAGTTCGCGCGCGCATCTGGGCGCAGCATCACCGTTCTGCGCCGTCTCATGCCGGCGGTAGCGAATTATCGGACAAGCTGGGCCGAGCAGGCGCCACCCGAGCTAATCGCAGCCATGTTCGCCGGCGCTTGGATGGACACTAATGGGCCTGATCGAAAGCTTATTAGCAAGCTGGCTGGGTGCTCTTATGAGCAGTTCGAGACAGTGCTTGCGCCGCTTGCAACCAACTTGGATGGTCCTATTGTACGTTTAGGCAACATCTGGAAGGTCGTCTCATTGCGCGATCTCTGGACCCAGATCGGCGCGCAGGTCACCCCTACCCAATTCGCCCGATTCGAAACCGCTTACCAAGAAGTGCTCGGTACCATCAACCCTCGCTTTGCCACTCGTCCAAAGGGCAAGTACTACGAGGAGGAAGGCGAGTTTGGTGAGGAGATCTCCAGCGCGCTACGGCAAGGCTTGGCTGAAGCAATGATTGCTCCTGCGGTCTATCCCAATCAGGCCGTGCTGATCACCGATGTCGTTGGACGCGTGGGCGGCGCTGTCCATAAGCTGTTGCACAATGCTCCTGCAGCGCTCTGGTGGTCCCTGTCCCGCGACTTTCACAACATCGCCGAAGCCGATCCCGACGCGTTCCTTGATGCGCTTGAGGCTGGTCTGGAAGGAAGCGACCCCGCAGTTATGTCTCTGTTCCGAAATGATGAAGGTGTCTTTCATTCAGCTGAATACCTTTCTAACTTGCTGTGGGCGCTGGAGATGCTCGCACGCAGCCCGGACTATGTGATGCGTGCCGCCCTATTGCTGGCGCATTTGGATGAGCTTGATCCGGGTGGCAAGTGGGGTAATCGTCCCTCCGCGACGCTGCGCCGGATCTTCGTTACATGGTCCCCGCAGACCTATGCGACCCCGGCACAACGGCTGAAAGTCATCGACCGCGTTGTGCGAGAATATCCGGATGTCGGATGGAATCTTCTGATGGCGCTCGCACCAAAATTCCATGATACCTCCGGGCCCTCATCCATGCCGAATTGGCGCGACTTTGCTCTGGACGAGCCTGAGCTCATCACCTGGTCCACTGTCGCAGAGGCGTCGCGAGCCATTGGAAAGCGGCTGCTTGCCCAAGTGGGAGGTAGCATCGAACGCTGGCAGTCCCTGTTGGATCTATGGGCCAACTTTGATTCAGTGTGGCGCAGGGAAGCGGTAGTGCAATTGGAAAGGTTTGTTGCCGGCTTGTCCGTGCCGGTTGAGATTGGGATCCTGCGCGACAAGTTACGTGGCCTCTTGGATAAACATCGCGGGTTCAAAGACGCTCAATGGGCATTAGCCGAAGAGGATCTGCAGCCACTTGATCAAGTGTTCAACATCCTGCAGCACGTTGGGGTGGTGGATCGTGTTCGCTGGCTTTTCCGACCGGGTGCTATGAATCTTCGACCAAATGTCGATTTCAAGGCGCAGCACGACGAACTGGAGGCCAGGCAGGTTCAGGCCGCCGAGGCTCTGCTTGCAGATCTGTCAGAAGATGCCCTCTTCGCTTTCACTGCGACTATCACGATGCGCAACGCCCTTGGTGTGGCAGTCGCAATGTCTCACACACCCGAAGCGACTCAGCGCACGCTGCTGAAACGGGGGTTGCTTGCCGACGACGCGGGTGAGGCGGATTTCGCGAGCGGTATCATGTGGGGCCTCAAAATGAAGGCTGGGGCGAGAGGAGACGCTTGGATTCATCAGCTTTGGGCTCAGGCAATTGCAGAAAATTGGGGGGAGCGCGCCGAGATCCGAATCGTTCATGCACTCCCCCCCGCGCCGGAGACTTGGGCAGAGATCGAGTCCCGGTCAGTGAGCTTGGCCAATGCCTACTGGAAGACCCTATCCGCCTACGTCATCCCCGGTGATGCTGACCCGGTCTATATAGCGGAACACCTTTCTGCGGCGGATCGGAGCCGTGACGCAATCGGTTGGCTCGGCCATAACATCGCTGCCAAACCTCCAGGCCCTCTTCTTGTGCAAACCCTGCGTAAGGCAGCGCAATCTGCTGCACCGACGGACAGCAATAACGCGGTCATGTTGAGCTACTCACTCGGGATTATTCTTGACTATCTGGAGACGATTCCTGAGGTCACCGAGCAGGAGATTGTCGAGCTAGAGTGGAGCTATTTTCAGGCGCTACGGTATTCGCAGCGACCAGCCCGCACCCTGCACCGTGCCCTGGCCCGCGATCCCGACTTCTATGTGTACCTGCTCAAGCTGATCTTCCTGCCAGCCAAGGACAGCGGGGTCGAAGAACCCGAGCCGGAGGACATCGACGGCGCACGTCAATTGGCGACCCAAGCGTATGACGTCTTGCACGACTGGGCACTTGTGCCAGGCACCGACGATCAAGGTGTCATCGACCTGGTCGCCTTGGAAGATTGGATCAAACGGGCCAGGAAGCTTCTGGCAGAGGCTGGCCGAGGCGAAATCGGCGACAGCAAAATCGGTGAAATCCTTTCCGCAGCGAAGCGCGAGCCAGATCAGCCATGGCCGCCGGAGCCGGTGCGAGAAATCATTGAGATGGTTCGCAGCCGGGCCATAGAGCGAGGCTTCGAGGTCGGCGTGTACAACCGCCGTGGCGTCACAGTTCGCATGCCACATGATGGCGGTGAGCTTGAGCGATCTCTTGCCGCCCGTTACCGCGCTGACGCAGAGGCCTTGAGGTTCGATTGGCTTCGAACAGCAGGCTGTCTCGATCGAATTGCATCGACCTACGAGGTTGACGCCAAGCGGGAAGACCTGAGTGCAGATCAAAGGGATTGGCTATGACAGGACTCATGGGTCGAGGAGTGACCAAGATAATACCGGCAGAGGAAACCAACCAACTGATGGCTACGATGATGGCGCGGTGCGAAATTTGACTGAGGCGCTGACAGATTTGGACGGTCATACCTACATCGACGAACGGGAGGGAGCCATTCTCGACGAGATGGCGGACCCCATGCGTTGAATTATCTTGTTTTATCTGTAAAATAGATAATTATCTATTTGATCGATAAAACGGGATAAATATGACCAGGGACCCTTGGCACTACCCCCGCACGGATTTGGCGGATCAATACCTGAAAACGCTGGAAATCGGGCTCATCAAGAGCCTGGCGCTCTTCGCCCAGCGACGTATGGGCAAGACGGAGTTTCTCCGCAAAGACCTGATCCCGGCTGCCGAGCAGGCGGGGTACATCACGATTTACGTATCCCTGTGGGAGTCCAGAGAAGATCCCGAAGCCGTGCTGCTGGACGCCATCCAAAAAGCCGCCGAAGGAGAGGGAATTATACCCGATATCCGGCGCAGATTCGGACGACCAGGCTCAAAAATAGGCGTCGGAGCAAATGCCGGAACAGTAGGTGCCCAGGCATCATGGGAGCAAGGGACCTCAGAAACCAGCAGCAACCGCATGCTGGATCTCCGCCAGTGGATGAACACCCTGGCCCGGAAGAAAAAACCCACGCTGTTGCTCGTGGACGAGATCCAGTCGCTGGCGGACGAGAAGCGGTACGGCGCACTGGTAGCCGCCCTGAGAAGCGCCCTCGACAAGCATGGAGACCAGATCAAAGCCGTATTCACCGGGTCATCAAGCGAGGGGCTGCAGCGCATGTTTCAGAAAGAAAAGGCGCCGCTCTTCCAGTTCAGCCATCAAATCCCATTCCCTCAGATGGGTCCAGAGTTCGTGCGGCATATGCTTCGCGCATTTACCAACGCAACCCAACGCCAATTAAATGAAGCGGAGACATGGCAGGCGTTTATCGACCTGGCGCTGGTGCCAGAGCATTTCCGGTTGATGATGGCCAACATGGTCCAGTTGGGCAGCACCGATATCACCACCGCGCTGCGGGAAGTCAAAGCCGCCATACAGGAGTCGGCCGAATACCCCAGCCGATGGGCGGAGTTGACTCCCATCGACCAAGCCGTGCTCAGTATGATAGTGGGAGGGCAGAAACCTTATGCGCAAGAAAGCCGGGAACTCATCGCAGAGCGTATGGAGATTGCCGTAAAAGGCGTAACATCGGGCGTCATTCAACGGAGCATAACCAGAATGTGCGCAAAGGGCGTAATCGCTACCACCGGCCACAGAGAATATCTGGTGGAAGACCGCGCATTCGCCGCATGGGTAGAGCAAGCGGTACTGCACAATTGAGCCTGATCAAAGCAGGTGAGACTGGAAGTGGTCATTCGATCTGTGTCTGTACCGAGTGCATGTGTAAGGTCTCTTGGCGGTCTATTCTGGTGCTTGCTGCGTGATGTGTGGCGATTCACCTCGACGATAAAGCGGGCGAGATGATCTTCAGGGAGCCAGTCTTCCATGGATGGGGCAGGAGGTAACTATTCTTGCGGTCGGGGTCGATAAAGTGCGCCATTTCACTCATCACGTTGTGCCGCACGATAGCGGCGTTAGCTGAGCGCCGGGCCAACAGACAGGGGCAAAGAGGCAGGACTTACAGCAGAGCCGCTCATCAATGAGAGGAATTTGACAGCGCCCTTCGCGGCGGTCCTTCAGCCCCTGGTGGGCGCAGTGGTGGGGCTGGCCGTCCGTGAAGAAGGATCTTGGCCGAGCGATCTGCGGCATAGAGACTGCGGCCGTGCCGATCGCCTCACCTGCGGTGTGGCAGGCACTCCACCGATGGTATCCGCACGCCATGTCCGGCGCGGGCTTCAGGAAGTGTGTCGCTTGTCCAGTAATGAGCACCCAAACGTCGGGTTCTATTGCGTGTCGCTTGATCAATGACTTGCTCTTTACACGATCGGCTTTCGCGTTGATTGGCTTCCGGACGGAAGTGATTCGCGCATGGCTGCATGCGTTAAGGCGACGCAGTCAGCGCGTACGAATGTCTTGGCGGCGTTTTGGACCGATAGTGAACCGATACCTTCCTCCCGTAAAACTGGC
>JAKART010000058.1 GCA_021819255.1 Acidobacteriota bacterium | reverse complement strand
GCCCGTGGTCCACATACCCCCAGGCCAGGTGGCGGCCACAGGCGATGTAGTAGAACTCATCCCGAAAGTAGCGATAGCCGAGATGCAGCGTCCACAAGGTGAGGGCAAACTGCAAGAATAACTTGATGCCCGAGAAGAGAGCCGCAATTTGCAGGGCTCCGCGCAGGTTGGGGAGAACAGGCCGATCTACGGGAGCGTCTGTCATGGGAGCTATACCGGCATACGTCGGCGAATCCTGGAAAGTTCCTTCGCCGCACCAGGAGCAGGACCGATGCGGCTCGGCATCCAAGCTCCGGAGACGGAACAGGCAGTTTTGACCGCTGAGAGGAATGGCGGCGTTGGGCCGGCAAGTCCGGAGATGCGATATGCGTAGAGGGCCTTGACACCAGATATGATCGAGACGGGTAAAATGCCGGCGAGCAGGGGACTGTGGTTCGGGAGAACCGTTGGATGATCGATTTCTCTAGGCTGGAGTTTTCTACCATCAACGAGCTGTTTGAACGCATGAGCCACCGCGGCGCGACCCCGGTGGCGATGTGGAAGAGCGGCCCGGAGTGGAAGGAAGTGACGTCGCAGCAGATGTACGGACGCGTCAGAGCGTTGGTGGCGCTGCTCCAGAGCTGGGGGATCGAGCGCGGAGATCGTGTCGGGCTGGTCAGCGAAAATCGTTGGGAGTGGCCGGTGGTGGACTTTGCGGTGCTGGCCATCGGCGCGGTTGACGTGCCGCTGTATGACACCCTTTTGCCGGATCAGATGGGTTCGATCCTGCGCGATGCCGGGGTGCGGGCGGTTATCGTTTCCAATCGTCTGCAGTACAAGAAACTGGTGACGGCAGGGGCGATTCCCACCCTGGAGTTTGTTGGGGTGCTGGACGACTGCGAATTGGACAACGCCGTCAATTTGGCTGAGATCTTCGGGCGCGCTCCAGATCTCGAGCAGGCGGATGCAACATTCGATGCGTTGCTGCGGCAGACCCGTCCGGAGGATCTGGCGACCATCGTCTACACCTCCGGGACCACTGGCGACCCCAAGGGCGTGATGCTGACTCATCGCAACCTGACGGCGGATCTGCGTTACTCCACGGAAGGGCTGAGGATGGGAGAGGGGGATCGCACCATCTCGTTTTTGCCTCTGAGCCACTCCCTGGCTCGGCATCTCGGCTATGCCATCTACGGCCATGGCGGAAAGATTGCTTACCTGGCGAAATTTGATGATCTGAAGGGCGCGATGCAAACCGTGAGGCCGCAGATCTTTCTGGCCGTGCCGCGAGTGTACGAAAAGATTCGGCAGAGCACAGAGGCCCAGGCCAAGGGGATCCGAAAGAGAATCCTGCACTGGGCTCTGCTCCAGGGGCGGAAACATCGCCAGGAGTTGATGGAGGGAAGAACCCCGAGCGCGCCCGGTTGGCGGCTGGCCAACAGACTGGTATTCAGCAAGCTGAGAGCGGCCTTTGGTGGAGAGGCGAAGCTCTGGGTCTCTGGAGGGGCTCCGCTGGGCATGGATGCGGCCGAGTGGTTTCTGGACATGGGGATCCGAATTTTTGAAGGCTATGGTTTGACGGAGACTTCGCCCGTGGTGTCGCGCAACACGTTTGATGCCTACCGGATCGGGACGGTCGGTCCGGTGATTCCGAATCTGGAGCTGCGCGTGGCCGAAGATGGAGAGATTCAGGTGCGAGGAGAGACGGTCTTCGCCGGGTATTGGCTCAAAGAGGATCTGACCAGGGCCGAGTTCACCGGGGATGGATGGTTCAAAACCGGAGACATCGGAGAGTACAAGGACGGGTTTCTTTCCATCACTGACCGCAAGAAGGAACTGATCAAGACAAGCAGCGGAAAGTACATTGCGCCGCAGCCGATTGAAGGCAAGCTGAAGGCCGATGAACTGGTGGGAAACGCGGCGGTGATCGGAGATGCGCGCAAGTTTGCCGCGGTTCTGATCTCGCCGGACCTGGGGGCGCTGCGGCGATGGGCCGAGGAGCACGGCGTGATGGCGCGCGACGATGAGGAACTGGTGCGAGACCCAAGGGTAAAGAAGCACTACGAGACGTTGGTAAGACGCGTCAATGCCCAGTTGCAGGACCATGAGCGCTTGAAGAAGATAGGCGTGCTCGCCGAGGAGTGGAGTATCGAAGGCGGTGAGTTGACGCCGAGCCTGAAGCTGATGCGCAGGGTCATCCTGGACCGGTACAAGGAGAGGATTGAAACGCTCTACGGCGGAGAATAGCGGCATCCCGGCCAGGGACGCGTGCATCAATGTGAGGCAGAGCGCGTCTAACTCTATGAGTTTGTTGCGTGAGTGGATGGATCGGTGAATTTTCTAAAGCCAGCGGAAAAGAGAGGGCGCAGGTTCTTGAATCCTGTGCCGACCAAGGTAGGCGGGCCCGGTTTGGTGTTCAAGGTGCTGCCTCTGTACATGAAGAACCGGGCGATGGTGGAGCCCAGCCGGCCTTTGGGGCCTTTCCGCACCGATCCGGCGATCTTTTCCACCCAGCCGGCCAGCGGATTGCGCGTCACCTGGTTTGGGCACTCGTCCTCTCTCATCGAGATCGATGGGATGTGCGTGCTGGTGGATCCGGTATGGGAGCAGCGAACCAGCCCAATCCCATTCCTGGGCCCTGAGCGCTTCTTTGAGCCTACGATGCCAATTGAGAGCCTGCCCAGAATCGATGTGGTGCTGATCTCCCACGATCACTATGACCACCTGGGGGCGATGACCGTGGCGCGGCTGGTCAAGACGGAGGCCGCTGCCGGGGCGCATTGGATTACCTCGCTGGGTGTGGCCAAGCGGCTGCGTGGCTTTGGCGTTGCGGCGGAGAAGATTACGGAGTTGGATTGGACCGAGAGTGCGGAGAGGAGGCAGTTGAGAATCACCTCCTGGCCGGCACGGCACTTTTCCGGCCGGGGGATCTTCGACCGGTTCACCACACTGTGGGGATCGTTTGTGCTGGAGGGGCCGCGCCACAGGATTTTTTATGGGGCGGACTCAGGCTGGTGGGAGGGATTCGGGGAGATTGCCGGCCACTACAGAAGCCGTCCGGACGGGCGCTCTTGCTCCTTTGATCTGATGATGTTGGAGATCGGAGCCTTTCACCCTCTGTGGTCCAGCATTCATCTCGGACCCGAGAATGCTGCCAGGGCCTTTCAAGCCATGGAGACTCCAGACGGATTGCTGATGCCCATTCATTGGGGACTCTTCAACCTGGCCCTGCACCCCTGGAGAGAGCCGGTGGAGCGGATCCTGGAACTTGCCGATGAACGGGGATTCAAGCTGTGGCTGCCGGAGCCGGGTGCGCCCACGGAGGTGGTTGCCGGCACAGAGCTTCGCTCCGGCTGGTGGCGTAACGCGGAATAGACCATTTTCCCTGATGATGGGTGTACGGAAGCGGGCGTTCAGTGGCGTTTTCATTGAGGAAAACGCCCACAGGAGTCGTTCCCCTTGCTTACACCTTCAGGGAAAATGGTCTGGCCCGCTTTCGCAGCAAGGTTGGATGGGTTTTCAGTCTGGTGCGGCAAGACGAGCCCATCGCTTTCTGTTCCGTGCCGATGAGGTAACCCCGGCGGCTTGCGATGAAATTCTCATTTCCCTCCAGGCGCCCCGGTCGCCGAGCTTGCCGGGAGAGATGAAAACGCCCGGAAGATTCAAGACAGCAGAATTCACCGGTTCGGAAAACTTTATCGATAGAGAAGATGGATGGTGGTTTGGGTGACTGGGCAGACCACCGGGAGAGCTGCCTTGTCAAAGGATGGCGCGGTGAGAAAGACCTTGGGGTTGTTGGAAAATCCGAAGCCCTTGTTGGGGATTCCAAAGATGTTGCGATCCATATGGTGGTCGCCGTTGGTGTCGGCCAGAGCGGCGATGGCGTAACGTCCCGGCGGGACGTGGAGGGTGATGACGGCGGAGGTTCCGGAGAAGGGATTCGGGCCGTGGAAGAATGCCTTGTCGTTGTTCTCCGGCCAGCCATCAGCGGAGGTGAACAAGGAGATGCCGGCGTCGCCCTTCTGGCTGCGAAAGCCGTCGACGTGGATGATCAGGGTGCAGGGGCCTGAAGGAGCTGCCATTTGTGCGGAATCTCCACCAGGATCTGAGGACTTGGCGTCCATGCCAGAGTGGGCCGTGCTAACAGAGGGAGCTGTGTTGGGGCTGAGGCTGGCCAGCGCGGGTTGTCCGCCGCAGAGGATTGTGGCGGCCAGGAGTGCGGCAAGGGATCTGAACGAGAGCTTCATGCGTGTCTCCAGTGCAGGGAAGCGTAGGGCGGCGGCGATTCATTTTTCGCGGCCGCACACGGACGTCGACAGGGCTTACTGCTTGCCGGTTCTGAGAATGTTGCGCCCGAAGTGGAACGCCGGCCCGACGGAATAGCGGTAGCTCCAACCGCCGCTGCCCAGGATGGCGTTGAAAGGGTGATTCCACACCGCATCCAGTTGCGCGCGGACGCCGATATGGGGGGTGAGAGCGAACTCCGCGCCGCCGCCAAGGCCGTAGGCTCCAGTCCAATCGGAGATGGTTCCCTGCGGCGAAATATAGTTTCCGGCTTCCAGCGCTCCGACGACGATCGGATCATCCGTTCCGGCGCGTGGATGGGCGGTTGCGGCGAGACGGAAGGCGGCAAGGCTGGGGTGGATGAACAGCGTGACCTTGGAGAAGTGACGGTAGTTGAAGATTGGCCCCATCGTAAAGGTCTGCGTGGTTGCTGAGATGGGTACATCCACAGTGTACGTAAGCGGCAGGATGCCCTGGGCGTACAGCTCCTCAATTCCGGTCAGCACTGGCTGGCTGGCCATGCTGGCGATCAGGCTGGTATTGCCGGTCTCGACGCTGTAGTCAAAGCCGGCGCCAAGCCAGGACCTCAAGTCTTCCCCTGCCTGGAGATGAAAACCATATTGCTGAATATCATTCAGCCCTGGGGTGTAAAGATCGGAAAATCCTGTGTAAACCCCATAGCGGCCAACGTAGCTCTGCTGAGCAGAGGCTGAGCGAAGAGTACTGAGCGAGAGGACCAACGCCATCAGTAGAAATAGATTGCGGTGATGCGCGAAGCGAACGGGATGTCTCATGGTAAACCTCAATGAGTGTTGGAACAGTACTAAGGCTTGGAGCCGTTCCCTTGCGGCCGAAGGTTGGATAGAAACGCAAAGACAGTCTTCAGAACAAAGTCAGTCTGCTCTTTGTGTGGGAGATGACCGGTGTTGGGGAAGGTCTGGTGTTGCAAGTGAGGGATGGATCTTCGCAGCGCCTCCAATTGACCGGAGGTCCCGAATTCGTCTTGTTCGCCCTGGAGGGCCAGGACAGGACAGGTGATCCGTGGCAGAAAGTCCTGGAGCGGAAAGATCTCCTTGCCCAGCCCGGCAGCCCAGTTGGCCCAGCCGTAAAAGACCTCATCCGGGTGCTGGTGGTAGTGGGCGAGGCGCTCCTGGAGCTTGCTGCCGGGGTAAGACGCCGCCATCTTCCGGATCAGCTCGCCGGCCGCGCCGCTAGCAACGACGAAGGGGCTTTCGAGAACCAACGCCCGGACGCGGTTGGATTCGGCGCTGCCCGACTGAGCCTGCGGGGGCATGGCGGCGTAGAGGAGGGCGATGCCGGCGCCTTCACTGTGTCCGTAGAGCACCGGAGCAGTGACCTTGAAGTGAGCCAGGAGGGCTGGAATCAGCACTTGGACCTGGTGCAGGTAATCAGCGTCCGAGCGTTGGGAGAGTGGACCCTCGGAGTCACCATGACCGGCGCGAGAGTAGGCGATCACGTTGTAGCCCGTAGCCTGGGCGAGGCTATGCGGGAAGCGCTTCCAGTAGCTCACCGAGCCTAGCGCCTCATGCAACAGGAGGATGTTCCCCTGAGGGGAGTCGAGCCTGTAGTGGGCGACCTCCGTGCGCATGCCGTCCAGGATGAGGTGCAGCCGTTGGTTATGGATGTTCTCTGGGGTGGTGGCCGATTTGTACTGCGGGTTCATGACGTCTCGATCCAGATCACTTTCTTCTGGGAAGCTTCCCAGGCGGCGAAGCGGGGGGAGAGACGCTGTTCGAGGGCGACCCGGCGAACTTTGAGTGTGGGGGTAAGAAGCTGGTTGTCAACCGTCCAAGGTTGCTCGGAGATGACAATGAATCGGAGTTGCTCGTGGTGCTCCAGTTTGGAGTTGACCGAATCCAGTTCCGCAGCGAGTTTGGTTTCGATGTCCGTGCGATCCTCGGGATTCGATTGCTTCTTGCGCAGGGGAGGTGCCAGCACGGCGATCGCGAAGGGGGCCGTCAGTCCGTCGCCGAAGACCGCAACGGACTCAAAGAGGTAGGAGACGGCAAGCAGTTTCTCGATCTGGCCGGGAGCGACGTACTTGCCTTTGGAGGTCTTGAACTCATCCTTGATGCGGCCAATGAGGCGAAGGCGGCCGAGGCTGTCGATCTCTCCTCGATCGCCGGTGCGGAAGAATCCGTCCTCCGTGAACGCCTCGCGCGAGAGCTCCGGATTGCGATAGTAGCCCAGCATGTTCATGGGGCCCTTGATCTGGACCTCGCCCTCCGGGGAGATGCGGGTAAGCGCCCAGGGGCTGGCGTTGCCAACGTACCCCAGCCTTGCCTGGCCGGGCAGCGGCGCATGGGTGATGCCGGTCTCGGTCATTCCGTAGCCCTCCAGAAAGTTGAGGTCCAGCTTTCGGTACCACTGGATGATGTCCACCGGGATCGCCGCGCCGCCGGAGCAGATCAGCCGGGCTTCGCCCAGGCCGAGATTGGTGACGATTTTTTTGCGAACGATCCGGCCCAGAACTGGAATGGCTAGAAGAAGATTGAGTTTTCTCCGGTGAATCTTTTCAAAGACACTTTGCTGAAAGCGGATGTAGAGCCGAGGAATGGAGAAGAAGAGGGTGCATCGGGAGCGGGTAAGGTCGGTGAGGAAGGTGGGCAGCCCTTCGCTGAAGAAGATATGCATGGGGACGATGAGGGAGTTCATCTCGACGATGGCTCGCTCGGCGATATGGGCCAGCGGCAGGTAGGAGAGAATTCGATCCAGCCCGGAATCAGGGTTGACGCCGAAGGCTGGTTCCATGGACTTGCCCATGAGGATCATGGATCGGAAGGTTTGCATGGCCCCTTTGGGTTCACCTGTGGTCCCGGAGGTGTAGATGATGGTGGCCACCTCGTCCGCTCCGCGCTGCGGATTGCCTTCCAGAGGAGACTGCTTCGCGATGATCTCCGACCACGAGACGCTCCCCGGGGGCATGTTTTCCACAGAGCAGTTCGGCAACGCAACGTAGGCCAGGCTTGCAAAGCCCTCCTGTCCCATCGGTAGGGTGTGATCCAACTGGCCAACAAAGCACGCAACGGGCCGGCTATGCCGGATTAGCTTGCTCAGAGAGGCGTCATTGGCGGAGGTGAACAGGGGAACACTGACGTGTCCTGCCATCCAGATGGCAAAGTCGGCCATGATCCACCACGCGCAGTTCTTGCTGAGGATGGCGATGTTGGAGCCGCTGGGCCAGTTTTGAGCTTGAATCCATGCGGCCACGCGCCGCACCTCCTGCATGGCGCTTGACCAGTTCCAGTGGAAGAGTTCGCCGTTCAGCGGCTGGGTGAAGAGCGGTTGCAACGGCGTATCTCGCTCGCAGGCATAGATCCTTGGCAGGGGTAGTTCGCTATCGGGCAAGGCGGGGCCGACAGCGATGGACTCGAAAAAGCGGGTTTGATCGAAGGAGAGCATCAATGTTCTTCCAAATTCCTTAACGCAGGGTAAGATAACTAAAAGTGACGACGTCTGTCACCTCCCTTTTTTTACACCGCGATTTGCGGGGTGGGGCAGGGGATGGGCTCAACGGCCGGGAACGATCCGAGAGGCACGTGGAAAGCGAGCGTTGGAAATGGGCACGTTGCAAGATAAGACAGTGTTTATCACCGGGGCCAGCCGAGGAATTGGGCTCGCGATGGCATTGCGGGCGGCACGGGATGGAGCCAATGTGGTGGTTGCGGCCAAGACCGTAGTCCCCCATCCCAAGCTGCCGGGAACCATCTACACGGCAGCCGAGTCCATTGAGGGGTTGGGCGGACGGGCGCTCCCGCTTGAAGTGGACGTTCGCGACGAGGAGCAGGTCCGCAAGGCCGTGAACAGAGCTGCGGATCACTTTGGCGGAATCGATATCCTGGTGAATAACGCCAGCGCGATCACTCTGACAGGAACTGCGGAGACCCCCATGAAGCGCTTTGACCTGATGATGGGAGTTAACGTTCGGGGTACGTTTCTCTGTTCTCAGATCTGTCTGCCGTATCTGGCCCGGGCCAAGAATCCCCATATTTTGAACCTGTCGCCGCCCTTGAACATGCAGGCGAAGTGGTTCAAGCGGCATGCGGCTTACACGATGGCGAAGTATGGAATGAGCATGTGCGTTCTGGGGATGGCGGAGGAGTTTCGGGCGCAGGGAATTGCGGTCAATGCGCTTTGGCCACGAACCATCATTGCAACGGCCGCCCTGCAGGTGATTCCCGGCGTTCATCCCGAGCGTGGCAGGACGCCGGAGATCATGGCCGATGCGGCGCACTGGATTCTGACGCAGGATAGCCGGGCAACCACGGGCAACTTCTTTCTCGACGAGCAGGTGCTCTGGCTGGCCGGCGTACAGGATCTTTCCGGCTATGCGGTGACCCCCGGAGGGCCGTTGCAGAAGGATCTGTTTCTGGATTGAGCTGCTGTCCAAAGGGGCGGGTCTGGATGCCGAAACACTCGATCCAGCCGGACGAAGATCAGCCTACGCTGGTGCACGATCGTACTTTTGGGTTCCAGCTCCATCCGTGAAGCGGAGCCATGATGCTGGCGGAGAGGTGCGGGGAGAATCTGGCGCCTGCGGTCTTCTTCCGCGGGATTCTGAGACTGCGGGTGCGATCTCCGCCGCTTTTTCGCAAGGTGCGGAAGGGCATCTGTTTTATGGAATAATATGGCGGCCAGACTCAGGCTGGCCCATTCACCTTGACCAAGGAAGAGGGAGAGTTGGCGAAGACAGCAGACACCAGCGGAGCGGAAAATCAGCCGCGAGAACCATGGAAGGCGTTCCTGGTTCGGCAGCGCAATGTGGACGCCAAGCGCGATGCCGTGCTGCAGACGGCTGCGCATCTGTTCCTGGAGCATGGATATCGGCGCACTTCGATGAGCGATCTCGGCCGACGCCTGAAGATTACCAAGCCGGCCTTGTACTATTACTTTCACAACAAGGAAGAGATCCTGGTGGAGTGTTATCGCCTGGGAATTCTGGCGATTGAGGGATTGCTGGATAAGGCTGCCGTGAGTCACGGCAACGGACTCAACAAGGTGAAGGCCTATGTGGAGGCTTATACCAAGGCGGTGGTAAGTTTCGACTTTGGCCGCTGCGTCGCGATGCTGGATGATGCGGAGCTATCCGCCAAGACCCGGCGGGAGGTGCGCAACCTGAAGCGCAAGATCGACATGGCGATCCGGGGTTATGTCGAGGAGGGTATTCGCGACGGATCCGTGCAGCCCTG
>JAKART010000057.1 GCA_021819255.1 Acidobacteriota bacterium | reverse complement strand
TTCATATTCGCCGCGCTTTGTGATTCGCCCAGGGACACCGAATCCTGGACTTGCACCACCTGACCGCCCGGGAGATCCTCCTCTTCTTGGGTCGGCGGGGGAGATCCTGGCCTTGTCCTTGGCTCCGAACCGCACAGACCGGCTGTGCTGTTCATCCTGACGCAAGATGAAGAGGGATGCCGGCAGCCCTCCGGTCGCGATAGCTGATCGTCCTCCGAACTCTCAAGACGCCCCGGCAAGCCGGATCCGGGCAGCCCCATACACTCAGGGAGAGCTGTAGCCCCTGCCAGCTCACGACCAGCGCACCGCCAGCAGACGTTCGTCCTCCTCCTCACCCGCCGTGATCTCAATCTCTGCATCGGCCTGTTCCATCACGCTGGCGAACCGGTGACCCCACTCCACCATCAGCAACCCATCGGTCGCCTCTGCCAGCTCCCACAGGCCGATGGAGTCCAACTCCCGCTCCGCCTCCAGCCGGTAGAGATCCAGGTGGATCAGCCGGGTCTGCTCACCTGCATATTCATGCACCAGGGTGAAGGTCGGGCTGGTCACCTCGCGGGCATCAGCGCCCAGGGCCGCCGCCAGGCCCCGAACCAGGGTTGTTTTGCCCATACCCAGATCACCCCGCAGCACCACCAGCATGGGCGCTCTCAGCATGCCCGCCAGCAGATGGCCCAGCGCTATCGTCTCCTGCTCGCTGCGGCTGCGCAGCCGCCTCTCCTGCCTCCAGGGCTTCATCGGCCACTCCGAGCGGCAATCAAGGGCGGGGCGGCGCCGTCGGGCGTAGCCGCACCGGCGAGGCTCCCAACCTTGCGCGCTGCTCCCGACAGCCAGGTGAAACCATCCGCGTCCACCAGCCGGGCGCGGAAGGCCTGCCACAGATGGCTTACCGTATCCGTCGCCAGCACGGTGTGCTCGTCCTGCGTCAGGCAGGCGAAGTCGCCGGCGAGACCATGGAGAAAGACCGCTGCTTCGACTGCTTGCGCCGCGCTCTCTGCAACGTACTGCCCTAACAGCGCAGCGATCATGCCGGTAAGAACGTCTCCGCTGCCACCTTTGGCCATGGAGGGATTTCCCGTGGTATTCACGGCCACGCTGCCATCGGGATGCGCCACCAGCGTTCGCCAGCCCTTGAGCACCAGGGTGACGCCGTGCTCCAGCGCAAACCTCCTCGCCAGACCCACGCGGTCCGCCTCGACCTCCCTGACCGTCATCCCAACCAGGCGGGCCATCTCGCCGGGATGGGGAGTTAGCACGATGGTGCGCGGCTCACCCTTTTCGGCAGCAGCCTGCGCCGCCCGCTTCAGCAGCGCCGTCGTCCCGGCGAACGCATTGAGCGCATCCGCATCGATGACCATGGGCAGCGTCACCCGCTCCACGAACCTCCGCACCCACTCCGGCGTGGACCCCTCTTGCCCCAAACCTGGCCCAATCCCTACCACCGAGATCCCCCGCAGAAGGCTGGACAGGGATGGCTCCTCCAAGCTCTCCAGGGCCAGCCCGCCCGAACCTTCCGTCGCCAACGGAGCGAGCATCAACTCCGACGCCACCGAAGCGACGACCGGCACAATCTCCCTCGGAACCGCCGCGGTCACCAGTCCTGCCCCGGCGCGCAAGGCGGCCAAGCCGGCCATCGACGGAGCGCCCGCCTTGCCGAACGATCCCCCGAGCAGCAGAACGTGACCCATCCGTCCCTTGTTTGCATCGATCGCTCGCGGCCTCTCCGCGATCGCCTTGGCTCGCCCACCCCAGTGCAGGCCGGCCGACGACCGGATCGCCTCCGGCGGCGTCCCGATCCCGGCCACCACCACCGGGCCGAAGGTCCTCCCCTCGGTCAGGTGTCCAAACACATGCGCCAGCTTGGGAGCCGCAAATGTCACGACCGCATCGGCGCGGAAGGCTCCTGGCGACCGAATCTGCACGGAGTCGGCATCCCAGCCGCTGGGCAGGTCGACGGCAACCACCATCACGTCGTTGCCGGCAAGCATGCGCCGCGCCTCCGCCGCCAGGCCTCGCAGCGGAGGCTTGAAGCCGGTTCCCACCACGGCATCGATCACCAGAGCCGCTCCTCGCAAAGCCTGCTGCAAGGACTCAGCTTCCGTGACTTCCAGAAACTCCAGGTCTTGCTCCTCATCCCGGTCCTCATCCCGGTCCTCATCCCGGCGGCGCAGGAAAGCCGCCAGCGCGGAAGCCGCCTCACCCTTCACCTCGCCGGCTCTGCCCAGCAGAGCCACGCGCACGCGATATCCCCTCTCCGCCAGGCGCAGCGCGGCCACAAGGCCATCGCCGCCGTTATTGCCTCTGCCGGCGAGCACCACCACCAGCCCAGCGGGGCTCACACGCCGCTCGCAGAAGCGAGCCACAGCGGCGCCCGCATGTTGCATCAGGGTCTGCGCGGATACACCCGCCTCCACCGACCTCCGGTCGGCTGCCCCCATCTCTTCCGCTGTAAGAATCTTCATCTCCGCCTGCCTTGGAACCGGGCCACAGTTCCTGTGCCGTAAGCGAAGAGGCCGCAGGATGGCCATTTCTGGAATGGGGAAAAATCTCTTGGAGGGCAAGCCGCTGGGCGCAGCGGCTTCGCTTCCGCCTCATCCCCCTTATAGCAGGTTCCGCGTCCTCGTCGAGAAGCCTCTCCGTGCGGGCCAGGAGCGCGGGCCAGGAGCGCGGGCCAAAAGCCCGGGCCAGGAGGAGGCCCAGAGCTCGTCGTCTTGCCCGGCTAAAGTTTCAAGCCTCCTCATCCCGGAGCAGTCTTCCGGCGTAGGGCGCTATCGCCGCGCATCGGCCACCGTCTCCGTACTCGTCTGTGGAAACACGTTGTGTTCATACAGTGCGCGGTAAAAGACTCCCGTCATCTCCGCTGCCTTGGGTCCGGAGAGAAGTCCGCCGCCTTTGAGGAAGATCACCGTCACCACTGGACCGGAGGGCGCCTCGCCATAGCTCACAAACCAGCCAAAGCGCATTCCATCATCCGAACAGGTGCCCGTCTTGCCAAACACCGGGAACTGCACAAAGCTCTTGCGCAGCGACCGTGCGGTGCCGTGGGTGAAGTCCACCGCTCCCGCCATGCCCGGCAGGATCTGCGGGATCACCTTCTGGATATCCAGCACCCGCTTCACCTTGGGCTCAAAGTTCTCCACTTCCTGCTGAGAGGCCGGATGCTGCAGGTAGTAAAGCGTTCCGCCATTGGCGATCGCGCTTACCAGAGCTCCCAGTTGCAACGGTGTCATGGAGATGCTCTCGCCAAAAGAACACATCCTGCCCACGCCGCCATCCACCGCCGGCAGAGCCACGTCGGGATACACCCCCAGATGCTCTCCCGGGATGTTGTACCCGGCCAGCTCGCCCAGGCCAAATTCGTTGGCATAATGCTTGACGCGTTCAAACCCCATGGTGCGGCCCAACACTTCAAAGTAAAGATTGATCGAGCGCGCCAGGGCGTGAGTCAGGTCCACAGAGTAGTTCCCGCCCAGATTGACCGGCGTATCCGCCTCGACCAGGCCCTCCTTCAGCGCCGCCAGCGCCACCGCCAGCTTGATGGTCGAACAGGGCTCCGCGCCGGCGCTCAAGGCCAGCTTCTGGTTGACCATCGCCAGAATCCGCCCATTCATCGGATTGATGGCCAGCACGGTCCCATTCATGCCGTCCAGAGCCTGAATCGCCGCCGCGCGCGCCACCGGATCCTCCCCGGCGGTCACGTCTCCCGCAGTGAGAGTTTGAATGTCGGCAAAGTTGCTGCCAAGAAAACGCTGGGCGTAGAGATGCGTCGGATGGCGCCGCCGGTAACGCACGCGCGCCAACTCGGTCTGACGGCCGGCTGCGGAGCCGCGCAGCGCTCGCCGATGCACGGTCGCCGCAGAGCCGTGCCGGTGCTTGTGCCGCACCGTGGAAGTCGTCGCCTGGGCTCCCCAGCAGCAGACCAGCCACAGCAGCAATACCGGCAACCGTTTTGCGATCCGTTCCATCAACTCTCTGTCTCAGCAGCTTGCCTGGTTCAAGGTTCTTGGCCCATGCTGTTCCGGTGGCATGCCTCCCGTTCCAGATCAGCTTCCGTCCCGGCGGCATGGTCCACGATCAGCAGCCCAGCCGGCACCGGCAGGCCATGATCTCCGCCACTCAACCTCGCCGTTCAACTTCCACCCCTTTTCAGGGGCCACGCATGGCCACCGAGCTCGCCGGCGAGAAGCGCCCCGGAGTGAGTCCAAGCCGTGCCTGGCTCCGGGCTATGGCTCCTGGCTCCGGGCTACGGTTTGCGGCGCAGAAACGCCGGAATATCCAACTCATCGTTGTCCCCGGCAGGCTCTCCCGCATAGCCCGAGAATGACGGCACTTTGGCGCTCGGCCACTGCGGCCTGGCCGGATCCTCCGCCGGAGCCGGAGCCAACTCTTCCTTTGGTTTGCGGAAGAAATCATCATCGAATACCGAAGCCTTGACCGGCAACAACTCCCCGGAGCCCTCCCCGCCAGCCGCTTCATTTCGAGAATCCCGAGCCTGCTCGACCGCCGTCTCGATGTCAGCGCCTGCGGTCATGGGCGAAAGCTGCTCGGCATGCGGGCCGGAGACCGCCGGCGCGATGTGCTCGACGACGACCGGAATGGGCGCAGATCCGTCGGCCTGGGTGGGCGGAGAATCCGGCGCCGATGCGGCATGCGTCGCCGCCTCCATCTCCACAGCCCCTGCTGGAACAGACGCATCGAACGACTCAAAGTGGGCTTCCGGATTGGGAACGAACTCAACCCGAACGCTCTGGTCATGCCAGGCCTGCTGCCTGGCTGTCTCATAGTAGGACGAGACCGGGAAGGGCGCTCGGGAACCCTGCGCCGCCGTGGGAGCTGAGGTTCCAGGAGAGATGGCCGGCGCGGAGACAAACATCGACGACGGAACGAAGCCCGCAGAGGCCGGGTTTACCTGCGCCTGAGGATCTGGAGCAGAACCGCTGCGCAGCGCCTCCTCCGTGGCTCGTTCACCGGCCAAGCGAATGCTCGGCTGAAGCGCCGGCGAGGAGTAGATCACCGGCTGCGCAGGCGCCGTCTCGCGCGCCTGCCTGGGCTCCTGGGAGTTGGAGACCAGCGGCCGGGCCACGATCCGGGGTGGTAGGACGTCATGGTGCGCGGTAGGCAGCGCCGAGGCCGCCATCATGCGCTCCCTTCGGGCCGGCATCGCCTCCCGGAATCCGGTTGCGATCACCGTGAACTTCACCTGATCCCCAAGCGCTTCATCCTGCACCGCGCCGAAGATGATGTTGGCGTCCTCGTGAGCCGCCTCCTGAATGATCGAAGAGGCCTCAATCACCTCGCTCAACTTCAATCCGCTGGAGCCTGTAATGTTGATCAGGATGCCGCGCGCTCCATCAATGGCTCCAGCCTCCAACAGCGGCGACGCGATGGCCGCCATCGCCGCCTCACGCGCCCGGTCCGGACCGGACCGGACGGCCGTTCCCATCACCGAGTATCCCATCCCCGCCATCGTCGTCTTCACGTCGGCAAAGTCGCGGTTGATCACCCCGGGGATGGTAATGATGTCGGAGATTCCTTGCACGCCCTGGCGCAGAATGTCGTCGGCGATCCGGAAGCTCTCAAAAAAACCAGCGTCCTTGGCGGTAACCAGCAACTTGTCATTGGGAATCACGATCAGCGTATCCACCGACTCCAACAGCTCCTGCAAGCCGCGCTCGGCCTGCATCGCCCGGCGTTTGCCTTCAAAGGCAAAGGGCCGGGTGACCACGGCGATGGTCAGCGCGCCCATCTCGCTGGCCAGGGAGGCAATCACCGGCGCAGCGCCGGTGCCCGTGCCTCCACCCAACCCGGCGGTCACAAAGACCAGGTCGGCGCCCTCCAACGCTTCAATGATCTTGTCGGTATCTTCCAGGGCCGCATTCCGGCCCACGTCCGGATTGGCCCCGGCGCCCAATCCGCTGGTCAGCTTGACGCCCAACTGCAGCTTGACCGGAGCATTGGATCCCTCCAGCGCCTGCACGTCAGTATTCGCCGAGATGAACTCAACCCCTTCCACCTGGGCTTCGATCATCCGGTTGATCGCGTTGTTTCCACCACCGCCCACGCCAATCACCTTGATGCGTGCGTTGCGGCGCGTCTCTTCCTGATAATGAATCCGGAGGGATTCCGTCTGGCGAAGATCGTACGCTTCAGAGCGCTTCACGCCGAACGGGTCTTCTGGCAGGTTATACATAGGCGCCTCTCCTTGAGCGGTGGTGAATCTCTTTGCTCCATTCTCCACGGCGGCGCGCCTGAATCGCACGCCCGAACTGCCTCCTGCGTCGACGGAAGGAGCCAGCCGATCCCTGCCAGCCGTTCCGGCGTCCTACAACAGCAACTGCCCGGCCTTATCCTTGGCCGGCTGGAGCGGAGGCCCGCAGAGCTACGGGGTGGGCATATGGATGACCACGGAAGCTCCAATCTGCTCCACGCCCACGGAACTTGGCCCGTCCACTGTGGCCCCACTGCTGCCAAAACGGTTCATATTGCCAAGGCCCAGCTCGATCGGCCGCAGATCCAGCCAGGACGCCAGGCGCACGGAAGTGCCGACAAAGCCCTCATACATAATGAAGTTGTCTTCCAGCCGGGGCAAGGGATAGACGGTGGTCAGGCTCGATCCGAAGGGTAGAGTGGCGTTGCTGCGCGCATACCCGGCCGAAAGCTGCACGTATGGGTTCAACCAGAAGTAAGGTCCGCGCATCGATCCTTTCAGACCCAGCAACACGTCGTCCAGCACTGTCGTGTCGTTTCCTCCCGCCGAACTGCTCGCCGACTTGTAGGAGTGCAAGGTGCCCCCGCGGAGATCGACCCCCAAGCGCACGGGACCGATGTTGCGAAAGTCGTAATAGGCGCCCATCAGGAGCCCCTGAGGGTAGACTTTGCCATTGGGGTCGGAGCACTGGCCTTGCGGATCAAAACAGGTAATGCCGGTGATTGGGGTGGACTGATAGCCGAGATACACACCCACCTGGGCCCGTGCCGCCCGGGCGCACCCCAAACCCAGCAACAGGGAGAAAACAACTGCAACGCTTCTGCAAAATCTCATATCCCCTTAGTCTAAAGCAGTTCTCCTTCCCTCAGAACACGGCAAATAGCAGAAGCACTTAGAAACTGCCCGCAAAGATCGATCTGACCTTCTGAACCCACCCCAGGTCCTCGCTGTCCTTGCTGATCTGGGTCCGATGGGTGTAGAGCAGCATGCCAATCGCGGCGGAAAACTCCGGCCGCGCCAGCTCCGCGGGCATCCGGCTCAGCGGCACTGGGTAGCCGATCCGCGCCGGCACGCGGAGCAGGCTCTCCGCATGGTCCAGCATGCCCGCCAGAAGAGCTCCGCCGCCGGTAAAGACGCATCCGGCTCCCATGGCGTCCAGCACGCCGCCGGCGCGCAGGTTATCCCGCAGCATTGTCAGCATCTCGCGTGCCCGCGGCTCCAGAATCTCCGCCAGGAACCTCTGCCGCACCAACCGCGCGGGCTGCCCGCCGGAGGCCAGGTCGCCCCCCACCTCAATCTCATTGAGTTGAGGAACAGCAGTCACCACGCAGTTCCCATACAGCCGCTTCAACCGCTCGGCCTCCTCTACGCCCACGTGCAGCCCAACCGCCAGATCATTGGTGAAGTGGTCGCCGCCGATGGGCAGCACCGCCGTGTGCGCCACGCTGCCCTCAAAGAAAACCACCAGCTCGGTGGAACTCGATCCAATGTCCGCCACGCAGACGCCCAGCTCACGCTCATCCGCGGAGAGCACCGCTTCGGCCGCCGCGATACCCTCAAAGACCGTATCCACCACCTCCAGCTTGGCTCGGTTGGCGCAGGTCACCACGCTCTGCGCCGCGCTGCCGGAGCAGGTGGAGAGGTGCAGGCAGACCTCCAGCCGGTTGCCAACCATCCCCACCGGGTCGTGAATCCCGCCTTGATCGTCCAGGATGAACTGCTGGGGAAGCAGATGGAGCACCTCGCGATCCGGCGCCAGTCCGATGCTGCGCGCCCGGTCGATCGCCGAACGCACGTCCTCGCGCGAGATCTCCTTCATACGGCTGCCCATGCTGATTCCGCCCTGCGAGTTCACCCCGCGCACATGCGGTCCGCCGATGCCCACCACCGTATTTTCAATTGGAGCCTTGGCGCCCTTCTCAGCCCGCAGCGCCGCCGCATCAATCGCCTGGACGGCAAGTCCAAGGTCTGAGATCACTCCCCGCCGCATGCCACGGGAGGCCTCCACGCCATGGCTGCGATAGCGCAGGACGCCATCCACCAGTTCGGCGACCAGAACGCAGCTCTTCGAGCTTCCTGCGTCCAGTACGGTAATCAGATTGTCCGTCTTCGAGTTCATGGGGTCACTCCGTAGCTGCCGCCTCCGGAAGCGCCTGCGGCTCTGCTCCTGACGGGGGTTCCAACCGCACTCCCAACCGCGCTGCGCCGACGTGCCTTCCCACTCTTCCCCTTAGCCCCTTCGTTCGTCCGGCTGAGCGAAGCGCGATGGGCCCGGGATAACTCGGCAAAGACGCGCTCATTGGCGGCGTCAACTCCGGAGCCCGCAGCTCTCTTCTTGCCGCGCGCCTTGGCCGCCGGCCTCCGCGGAGAGAAAGGTACGGCCGGTCTCACGCCCCGCGCCAGGGGCAAAGCTGCCCGGCCAGCCGCTGCCGGCCCCACACCCGCCGCAGCCGCCTGCGCCACGCCGCCTGCGGCCGCTTCCCCGCTCCCTTGCATTCCCAACACGATCTGTCCCTGATAACGCATATCCACGGAGGCCAGCTTTGGATAATCTTGGCTCCACTCCGGCAGGTGCTGCTCAAACTCCTGGTACCGTTTGAGAAACTGCTCCTGCCCGAAGTGCACCAAAACATCAGACCCGCCCGAGGTGATCAGAGCCCGCAGATCCTCAGCATCCGAGATATCCACTTCGCTCACCGAATCCGTCAGATGCTGTCCGGCGCCGTCCAGCGCCCTCATGAACTGAAGATACATCTGTATCTTTGCCGCCCGGTCCGCAGCCGGCTCCCGCGGCGTGACTCCTGTGAGCACGGGAAAGGAGTAGCGTGGATCCCCAGCCGCCTCCGGCGGCAGGTCCAGCAGAACGCCGCTGGAGTCCACCAATCCGATCTCGGTTCCCTGGCGCACAAACGCCACCGGGACCCGTTCGACGATCTTGACTCGCAGGACGTCGGGGAGAAGACGCATCACAGTCGCATGGGCCACCCACGGCAACTGTTCCAGCGTGGTTCGCCGCTCGGTCAAGGGCACGCGAAAGATGCTCCGCTCCAGATCCGGGGCAAAGATACTCAAAACCTGGTCCCGCGAAAGGTGTTCGGCGCCCACAATCTGGACATCGTCCGAAGTCGCCAGCACAAATCGCGGGTCGCGCATCAGGTAGGCGCGCGCAGCCAGCCAGGCCGTCAAGAAGGCGGCCAACAGAACAAAGGCCAGCGAGGCAAAGACAATCCGGCCTCCGGTGCTGCGCGGCAAGCCACGCAGCCGCACCTTCAGCCTTCCCCGTCGGGGAACATACTCCTCTTCCTCGGCGGCTCCATGGGCG
>JAKART010000056.1:7002-9544 GCA_021819255.1 Acidobacteriota bacterium | reverse complement strand
ACGCCACTGAACGCCCGCTTCCGTACACCCATCATCAGGGAAAATGGTCTATACCGGAGAACCAATCTCCCGATCCGGCTTCCAGGATTCTGATCTCTTCCGGCAAGGCATCTTCCAGGCCATAGGCCGACAGCCTTTTTGCCGGACAGTGAGCCGATTGCCAACTCGGCTCGCTGTGCCATAAAGCGCCTACAGAAAGATCACTCCAACCCAGGCGGCTACTTCACGACTTGCTGGAAGAGCGGAGACTGCAAAAGCCCGGCAAACTGGCTATCGGAGGAAGCGTAGGAGACGGTCAAGACGCCACCGGCGGAATCAATCGTTGTGTTGTTCAGGGCGTCCTTTTCCTGGGAAGATCCCGAAGCTTCTTTCATCAGAGCCACACCCTTCAAAACGGTGGCGGCTGTGGCCGCCGTCATCGTGCTGCCCATGTCCACGGTCAAATTGAATCGGACGCCGTTGCTGAAGTCCATCGTGTAGTTGGCGTCCTTCATCTGGTTCTTCACGGTATCGAAATCCTCCAGGCCGGAAGCCTCTCCCAGCACACCCTTCATCATGGTCTGGGTGCCTTTTTGGTCCAGGATGCTCCACACCGCATCGGAGTCGATTGCCGTCATCTCATTCATCATCTGGCTGTTCTGCAGAAAGTTCGGTTGCAGGCCATCGCGCGCGTCCAGTGCGGCCTCCACCGCGTCTCGAGATCCGAAGACCATGGTCGTTTCATTCAGGAACGAGACGCTCATCCCGCCAGAGCCCATAGGGTAGATGGCGTTGTTGCGGACCATGAAGGGCTTGGTCTTCTTCTTAGCGAACTGCGCCATGATGGCCTGGGTGTCAAACTGGCCCTGAGCCACGCCCAGGATCCTTGTGTTGGCATCGCTCGATGCGTTACTCGAACCGGAAGAGTCGGATATCCGAAATGCGGCAAAGGCCAGTGTGTCGGCATCCTGGTCCACCTGCAACCCGGAGTTCTTCAGGGTTTGCTCCAGACTCTTCAACTCTGGCGGAAGAACCTTATTCTTGAGCTGCATCGCCGCAGCGGAGTTTTGCATGGCGCGGTAGTCGACAACGATAATCTGTTGGATGTTCTCGGGAATCGAGGCACGAGCATCCGTGTTCAATTGCGCGGCCTGCATCGCCGCCGGATCAAATGCCATCACCACCGCTAACGCCATGGAGACCGTCATGGTCGCCGCAGCCTGCCATCTGTTTAGGTTCTTCACGTCGGAACTCCCTGGTAAGTTGATCATCGGATTGCCGATTCCATTCTCTTTTGATTCTGCCGCATGAATCAAATTCTATCCGGCTCGCTTGAGCGTTCCGGAGCTCCTCTGTCCAGGCTTTGCAACCTGGGGGTTGAGGCCGAGGACCGCGATTCTGGAACCGCAGCCAGATTTCACGGCCAGTCCAGCGGCCTGCGCAAGCGACGCTCCAACACCTTCTCCTCCGCATCGAACTGCTTTATTTGACGCACCCAATCCGCATTCGGCTCATAGGCTAGTTCCGGAATCAGCCCAATCACCTCTCCTTCGGCGATCTCGGCCCCGTGACGCGCGGCAATCTCCTGAACGGCGCCATGCAGCCGCGTCATGGGTGTTCTCTGAAAATCCGTAATATTCATACTGACCTGAGCTCGACCATTGGCCAGAACCCCCATTGCTTTGACGCCAAACAGCCCGCCGCCGGAGGCGCGAATCTCCTTGGCAATGGCTCTCGCGCGGCTGACGGCCTCCGCCGTTCCCTCTGCGGCCAAGTATAGATTATAGGCAATAAGGAACTTACGCGCTCCAACGGCGCTGGCTCCAGCGCTGGGATGAAGCTCCGGACCACCCACATCGGGCTGCCGGCGCGTATCCTTCAGAACATCTTTCCTCAGACCCTCGAACTGTCCCCTGCGCACATCCTCCAGGTTGACCCGATCTGGTCTGGAAGCGGCTGCCTCATAGAAGTACACAGGAACGCCGAACTTCCGCCAGATTGCCAGCCCTGCCTGCCGGGCAAGTACAACGCACTGCACCAGAGAGATTCCGCTCACTGGGACAAACGGGATGACATCGGCCGCGCCGATTCTGGGATGGACCCCGCTCTGGCGCGTCAGATCGATCAACTGCGCTGCCTTGCCCGCACCGCGCACAGCCGCTTCCACCACCGCCTCCGGGGCGCCGGCGATGGTCACCACGGAGCGATTATGATCCGCATCCAGGGAGTAGTCCAAAAGGCGGACTCCAGGGACACGCATGGCGCGCATGATCTCTGTGACCTTGGCCCGATCGGCTCCCTCGGAGAAGTTCGGAACGCACTCGACGATGGCGTCACTCGCCCCGTTGGATGTCTCACTCACGGCAGCGGCTGATTCAGCCTCTGCTCCCGCTCCCTGGTCAGCACTTCGGTTCAACAGTTGGCTCACCCTCTGGTCCCATCTCTCGACGGTCCCTATTCTACTTCCACCATGTGTAGCCAATCGACATCTGCAAGCTCACGTTCACGCCCGGATTCTTGTCGCCCAGGCTGGCGCTGGAGATATGAACCCCGTTCACACTGA
>JAKART010000056.1:5456-6992 GCA_021819255.1 Acidobacteriota bacterium | reverse complement strand
CCAGCGAACGTTTTGGCTTCAAAAAGTAGTGGAAACCGATCCCTCCCTGGGGCGTAAAGTTCCACACGCTGGTGTCGGCATGAGGTCCGGTCTGGGTTGGATCCGACGGGTTCAGATCACCCACCGCAGGGAACTTGTGATTGGTCCAAAGGGAACCTCCGGCCGCTTGCACCCAGGGCATGATCCTCCGCCCCCGGGTAAAGTTCCAGCGCAGAATGATCGGCGTGATACTAACGCCCGTAAACGTTCCGCCCACCGTGTAAGGCGCGCTGCAGCCAGTGTTGATGCCGGAGCACATCAAACGCTGGAAGGTTGGCGTATGAGCCTGCCAGAAGGGAAAGACCTCAACGGCGTACTCGAAGTTGCCGCGAAAGAGTCCACTCCCAAGCTGCGGCGTAAGGACTCTGCCAAGGTGGCCTCCGAAGAGGATGAAGTTGAAGTTGGTTCGCTGCTCCAACCCAACTCCTCCCTGTACGAGTCCTCCAAACTCCCACGGTGTGGCGTTGGCGAAAGTCGTTACCGGAGAGAAGACTTTGGCTGCAGGGACGGTAGTCTGGGCAAGGAGCGGGTTGGCGAACCCTCCCAGGCCAAGAACGATCGCCATCAGCTTTACGGCTGCGTTCCACCGCGTCCCGCCAGAGCAAAATTCAGGTACTCTGAAAATCTTCAACTCAATCTTCCTCTCCCGGCTCGCTTGTCCCGGCTTTCTTGCAATAGAAAACCGCCAACCAGTGGCGGCTCTCGTATCTCCTGATCTTGCAACGTTCCTCACCCTAGGCAGGAACGGATTCCTCATCCATGTCAAAGTTGGAATAGACATTTTGCGTGTCGTCCAGATCTTCGATAGCCTCCAGCAGTCGCATCATGGCGCTGGCCGAGGCCCCCTCCAGCTTGGCGTAGGTTGAAGGGACCATGGTCACCTCCGCGACCTCCGTTGGGATTCCTGCGGCCTTGATCGCGCTGAGAACTGCTTCATAATCCTTGGGCGAGCAGGTAATCTCCCAGTTTTCACCCTCGTCAGCGAGATCTTCGGCGCCGGCCTCCAGGGCAATCTCAGTCAGTTTGTCCTCATTCGAGGCGGACTTTGCCACCACGATGACACCTTTCTTGGAGAACATGTAGCTCACTGAGCCCGATTCGCCAAGGTTTCCGCCGTTCTTTGAGAAGGCGTGCCGAATCTCCGAGACCGCACGATTGCGGTTATCCGTCAAAGTCTCGACAATGATGGCGACGCCGCCCGGGCCATAGCCCTCGAAGTTGATCTCTTCGTAACTTGCGCCCTCCAGCTCTCCAGTTCCCTTTTGGATGGCGCGCTTGATGTTATCGGCGGGCATATTTTCCGCCTTGGCCGCGGCAATCGCGGTCCGCAGCCGGGGATTGCCATCCGGGTCGCCACCTCCAGCCTTGGCTGCGACGGTAATCTCTTTGATCAGACGAGTGAAGATCTTACCGCGCTTGGCGTCCAGCGCGCCTTTCTTATGCTTGATTGTCGCCCATTTTGAGTGGCCGGACATCGAATGAAACCTCTGCCGCAGA
>JAKART010000056.1:0-5446 GCA_021819255.1 Acidobacteriota bacterium | reverse complement strand
TCCGATCTTCAAAAGATGAAAATCGCCCCAAACAAGCCGCAAAAACAGACCTTCTGGGCGTCATCGACAACCACGATTGTAGCATGCAGCCTGCTCATTCCGGCTGACCTGCAAGCCCTGCCGCCGGCAGCCCTTCGAACCGATCCGAACCTCACTGCGCTAGACAACCTCGGGGGCGAACAGATCCTCGAGGGTCTCGCGGCGGCGGATCAGACGCGCCTGGCCATGATCGATCAGGACTTCGGCGGGGTTCACTCGGGTGTTGTAGTGGGAGGCCAGGGAGAGCCCATAAGCGCCGGCGTCCAGCAGCGCCGCCAGATCGCCGGAGCGAAGCTCGGGGAGCGTGCGGTCGCGGGCGAAAAAGTCTCCGCTCTCGCAGACCGGACCCACCACGTCCACGGTCACCAGCGGGCGCTCGCTCTCTGGAAACCCGCCCAGAACGGGCAGAATCTCATGGTGAGCCTGGTAGAGAGCCGGGCGGATAAGGTCGTTCATCGCCGCATCCGCGACCACAAAGTGCTTGGCGCCATTCTGTTTGGTATAGAGGATACGAGTGAGCAGGGCGCCGGCCTGAGCCACCAGGAAACGGCCGGGCTCCAGCAGCAGGTGAACACCCAAGCCGTCCAGCACCGAGCGGATCGCAGCAGCATAAGCGGCGGCGCTCGCCGCGGGATCAAAAGCCTGATTGCCGTACTCGATTCCGAAGCCGCCTCCGCCATCGACATAGCGAATGGAAAGTCCATCGGCGCGAAGCTCTTCCACCAGGCTGCGAACACGTTGCAGTGCCTGAGCGAAGGGCTCGACGGAGCGGATCTGCGATCCGATGTGGACACTGACGCCGACAGGTTCGATGCCGGGAAGTTCGGCGGCGCGAAGATACGCCTGGCGCGCGCGCTCCATGGCAATGCCGAACTTATGCTCACGCAGACCTGTGGAGATGTAGGGATGAGTCTCGGCGAAGACGTCCGGATTGACGCGGAGTGCGATCCGAGCCGTCTTTCCTGCAAGGCGGGCACGCTGGCTGAGCACGTCCAACTCCGCCTCGCTCTCGACGTTGAACATCAGGATGTCGCTTTGCAGCGCAGCATCGATCTCCCAGGCCTGCTTCCCCACGCCGGCGAAGACCACCTCATGAAGCGCAGCCGGGGCCGAACGGCGTACACGCTCCAACTCACCTCCGGAGACGATATCGAAACCGCAGCCGAGACCGGCCAGCACTTTGAGGATGGCCAGCGCGGAGTTGGCCTTGACCGCATAACAAAGAGTATGCGGTGTGCTCGCGAACTCCCGTTGCAGCAACTCGACGCGCTCTCGAATGGCGTCCGCCGAGTAGACGTAAAGCGGAGTTCCAAACCCTTCAGCAAGCTCGGCCAGGTCCATGCCAGAGCAGGTCAGGCGACTACCGGTGTAGACAAAAGGGCGGGGAGAAGCGGAAGGGTTCACCTTGCTATCGTATCGCCTCAGCCTTCCAATGGCTCCTGGCTGAGGATCTCTCCCGCCATGCGCCTCCACCCGACTGCCCGGCCCTGTAGACCCGGCCCCTTAACTTGCCGGCCCCATAACCTGGAGGACGCGGTGTGACGATCGTGTCTTGATCTGGCAACCCTCCGCCGTTGCAAGCAAGGCCACGGAAGCCGCTGGAGCGGAGACTCGCCGGAGCCTGTGCGCGGCAGGAGCTGAGGACCCCGCGCGGATGCTTACCGACTAGACCATTTTCCCTGAAGGTGTAAGCAAGGGGAACGACTCCTGTGGGCGTTTTCCTCAATGAAAACGCCACTGAACGCCCGCTTCCGTACACCCATCATCAGGGAAAATGGTCTAGAGGTGACCTGAAGGAGGACCAGGAGGCGCCGGCGCCGCATAAGGCAACGGCTCGTTGGGGATGACGATCCAGGCGATGATGTAAGCGATCAGCGGAGATCCGAAGCCACAGAGCACGACGAGCAGTACAATCAGCCGGACCGGGGTAACATCCCAGCCAAAGTGCTGCGCCACACCCGCGCAGACGCCAGCCAGCATGCGTCCGTAGAGGGGACGAACCAGACGCGGCGCGGGGGGTGGCGCCCAGGCCGGGCTGGAGACCGGCTGTCCACAGCTACTGCAGAATCTTGCCCCCAGATTCAACTCCTGGCCACATGCGGTGCAGTGCATCGGACGCCTCCTTCCGGCTGGAACCGCAAATCTGGCTTATTCTACGCTGCAAAGCGCGAGCCGGTTCCGTAAGAGCCAACGCCCTCCCAGATCAAGGATTCCCCAGTCGGGCGCCAACCCTCCCGAAGCCAATAGCGAGGCTCGGCCCTGCAAAACAGGACGCTGGAAAGCTTTCCTGTCGGGCGGCCCCGGGAAGCAAATTTATCTTCCCACATAAGGGGACTGGAGATAAGCGCGTGCGGCGGCAGCCTTGGTCTGGTCGCCCCCCGGCGTCAGCACGGCCCGATACATCTGGATGGCCTGCTGACGCCGATGGAGCAGATCGTCCATCTGGCCGGCGGCAAGTTCCGCGCGCTTGCGCAGCCAATCGCTGGAGCCTGGCTGCGAGGCCGCCTCGGTATAGCCGAAGGCCGCTGCCTCCATCATGTTGTAACCGCGTTCGGTATCGGCCAGACCGAACCAGGCCAACTCCAGGCGGGGATCGACGAAGTACTTGGGTCTGTGGGCATCCGCGATCACCTGTTTATAGGTGGCGATGGCGTCCAGCCCCTGGCCCTGATCCTTCAGAAGGTTGGCGACTTCGAGGCAGAAAAGGTAGTTATGCGGATACTCCTTGGCCAGACCGCGCTCCACACGCAGGGCGTCCGGATAACGGCGGTCGTGACGCAAAAACAGGGAAAGGATCGTCCGGGATTCGATCGGAGTCACGATGCCCTGGTCGGCCGACTTCCATAGGTCATTGAGACCCTCCTGCTTGTTGCCGCCCATGCCCATGAAGCCGACGATGACCCGCAGCCAGCCGGGAAGACTGGCAACCGCAAACCGCTGAATGCCGATGGCCATCCAGGCATCCGCGTATGCAGGGTCGATCTTGAGACAGGTCTCTGCGTCGTTGCGCGCCGAGTAGCCCTGGCGGGCGGCGGCGGCAAAGGCGTGATTCACCAGCGTGATGAAGACAGCGTGCATCCCCTTGGCGTAGCTGCGGGCAAAGTAGGCGTTGGCATCCCTGGGGTTGGCGGAAATCTCAGCGTCAGCAAGCTGAAGCACCTTGGCCGTCAGGTACTCGATGTGGTCGCGAGTCGCCTGGGGCACTTCCACCTCGCGCTTGACGGTGAGGAAGCTGTTATGAGCGTAGTAGGTTGTGTCCAGCAGATCCTGGTTGTACAGCTCTCGAAAGATGATGGTGGTCAACACGAAGTCCCACGCCATCGGGTCGCTGGGATGCTCCAGGGCCACCTGCTGCTGGATCTTCAAGGCAGCGTCAAAGTTCAGGTTATAAAACAGTTGCAAGGACTCCCGGATGGGCGGGGTCAGGTCAATGGGATCGGTATGAAAAACAGGCGAAACAGCCCAGGAGGACGGCGGCAGGAGCAGCAAAGCCAGAAGAAGGACGGGAAGCGCCATGCGGCGGGCACGCGGATTCCAGAGTTTCAAAGACAAAGAGATGACTCCTCCCAGACGACAGCCGATTGGCCGACGCAGATAGACTATACCTTGTTCCCAGCCGGGAGATAATGCGACAAAGCCGGATGAAACCGCGTGTCCAGGCGAGAAGGCCGTTGCGATCAACCCCCTTCCGGCTCGTCTCTCCCACTCGCCCTGCGTAACCAGAATTACAAAAGCTCTCTGCGTCAGGGAGTAGGATTTTCATGGGAGACAGTTTCTCCAGCTCTGGAGGTGTGATGGATCTGCAAACCGTACTGCCGCTGGTGGCGTTGACCATTGGCTGCCTGGCCTACATCTTCTGGCCGCAGCAGCGGGTTCTGGCCCCGGTGGAAAAGACCCGCCTGGATTACCTGCGTGAGCGCAAGTCGGTGATCTATGACAACCTCCGCGACCTGAACTTCGAGTTTCGTGCGGGCAAGTTTCCCGAGGAAGACTATGAACGGCAGCGCGGAGACCTGGAAGCGGAAGCTGCCCGGGTTGTTGGCGAGATGGAATCCCTGGGCGGCTGATGGACCCGGCCCAAAGGAAGCACAGAACTGCTGCATGGCCCGCAGTCTTTTTCCACTGCCGTGCTCCATTTTCCACCTTATCCAGACGCCGCCGTTGACCAAAACTTTGCCCCGGAGCTTCTGTGCGCACTTGCCGGCGCCTCTTGTTCCCTTGGGCATTTTGTCAGAGCGCAGGGGATGAGCAGGGTGGCGGCAATCACAATGGAGGAGGAACTTGTGCAGTATTCTTTTGGTGTGTACTCCTATCGAAGTATCTCCCGTAGCCTCTGCTCGCTGGCGAAGGTTCTCTCCGCAGCCATGATTCTGCCCGTCGCCGCCATGGCAACCATCGTCAATGGAACGGTGGTCAATCGCACCACCAATCAGCCTGCGGCCGGCGACCAGGTGGCGCTGATGAGCCCGCAACAGGGCATGCAGGAGGTGACGGAGACCACCACCAACCCTCAGGGACAGTTCTCGCTGAACATCCCGCAGGGAGGGCAGTATCTGCTGCGGGTTACCCACGACATGGCCAGTTACTATCAGGCAGTCCCGGACGGCTCGCAGCCGGTGACCATCGATGTCTACAACGCCGGCGCGCATGTGGCTGGCGTGAAGACTGAGGTGTTGATGCTCCGCGCGCAGACCGATAGCAGTGGCTCGACCCTGAATATGACGGAGGACCTGGTGGTCAGCAATGCCTCCAGGCCCCCCATGACCCAGTACTCCAAGGCCCCGTTTGATCTGTATCTGCCGGAGGGCGCGGTAGTGGATGGGGCTGCGGCGAAGGGGCCCAACGGCATGCCCACCTCAGAGGATCTGCAGCCGCAGTCCGAAAAGGGGCTTTACAGCGTCATGTTCCCGATCAAGCCGGGCGAGACGCAGATCGAGGTTGCCTACCACCTGCCCTATTCGGGCAGTGAAAAACTGGCCGTGAAGATCGCAGGACCAACCGATATGTTCGCGGTAAGTGTACCCAAGGGGATGACCTTTGATGGGAGCGGGAAGTTTACCCCAGCCAATGGTGATCCAAACGCTTCGACCTACCTGGTGAAGGGTGTGCAACCAGGGCAGGTGGTCAACATTGCCGTTGCAGGATCCGGACAGTTTCCTCAGAATCAGGCCGGCGACCAGAGCGGACCATCCGACCAGGGACAGACAGCTATGGGCGACCAGGGAGGAGCGGATGATGCCCCGGGTCGCGGACTGGGCGTTCCTTTGGACCCGAATGGCACGCATGAGCCGCTTTCGACCAAGTACAAGTGGTGGATTCTGGGCGGTCTGGGGCTGTTGCTTGTCGCCGCGGCCGGAGTTCTGCTGCGCAAACCGGCAGTGGCTCCGCTGGCGGCCACCAGACCTGC
>JAKART010000055.1 GCA_021819255.1 Acidobacteriota bacterium | reverse complement strand
GCTCCAACCAGCCGGTGCCCAATGCTCCCACTCCCCAGCCGCTGCGGCCGAGCTTCCTGATTCCGCAGACGCCCCGAGACCAGATGCAACAGGCGATGCAGGGATCGCAGAGGGCGAATCAGAATCGCAATCAGGGCATTGGCGGCAACGTCAGGGGCGCGCAGACCGGCAGCGGTGTGGAGATCCTCTCCGATACCCAGGGAGTGAACTTCAACCCTTACATTCAGCGCATTCTTCAAGAGATCTACGAGCAGTGGATCCCGCTGCTGCCGGAAGAGACGCAGCCGCCCTTGAACAAGAGTGGCATGACGATGATCCGCTTCACGATCAATCCGGATGGAACCATTGCGGCGATGCATCTGGATGGTTCCAGCCACGATGATGCATTGAATCGCGCGGCCTGGGGTTCGATTACGGGAGTGGGACAGTTCCCGCCTTTGCCGCGGCAGTTCCATGGGCCGAATCTTGAACTTCGGATTCACTTCCTGGTCAATGAGGGAACACAGTGATCCGCCGGCAGAGCGAGTTTTTCTCTCGTCCTCGGTTGAGCGAACGCCGTGCAACTCTCCCGCAAACCGGATGCAGCGGAGCGGAGACAGTGTGATGGAAGACGAAGTTCCCAAGTCTTTGCCAAAGCGCCAAGGGAGTCAGGAGGGTCTGCCCATGCAAGTTCACCCCTGGCGACAGGTTCGGCATCGCGCGGCGCCGCCCCGGCTGCCCCAGCTTACGCCGGCAATGAAGCGCCGGCGTGAGGCTTATGAGGTCTACTGCAGGGAGCGGGAGCAGAAGGAGCGCCGCAGTGTCGTGCGCGGTCTTTTGCTGATGGCTCTGCTGGCGCTCTCGATCAGCATCGTCCGCTCGGGACTGGATCGAGTCTTTGTCCATGGCTGGTGGCGGCCGTAGGGACGCGCAGGATTCAAGACCGCGGCTGGCGGCGCAGACGAACCGCTCCAGGGGGCGCGTGGCGGCAGGTGGAGGTTCGAGTGACAGCGCTGGAGGAGAGCCTGTATCCGCTGCTGGTGCTTGCCGGGCCTACGGCCAGCGGAAAGACCGCTTTGGCGCTGCGGCTGGCCGAGGAGTTGGAGGGCGAGATCGTCAGTTGCGACTCCGTGGCCGTCTATCGTCTGCTGGAGATCGGCAGCGCCAAGCCCACGGCCGAGGAACGACGGCGGATTGCACATCATGGCATCGATCTGTATTGGCCGGATGAGGTGTGTACGGCGGGGGACTACGCTCGCCATGCCCGGGAGGCGTTGGCCGGGATTCGAGACCGGGGCCGGATGCCGATCGTCACCGGTGGAACCGGACTTTACCTGCGTGCGCTGCTGGAGGGGCTGGCTCCGGCTCCTCGGCGTGACGAAGCGCTGCGTGAGCGTCTGCGGGGGCGGGCGGAACGGAAGGGATCAACCTGGCTGCATCGCCTGCTGCAGCGGCTTGATCCGCACGCCGCGGCGCTCATCCATGCTCACGATGAGCCCAAGCTGATTCGCAGCATCGAGGTGACCCTGTCTGCGCGCCATCCGCAGACCGAGCAGTGGAAGGTGGGACGCGATCCGCTGCGGGGCTATCGCGTGCTGCAGATTGGGCTGGCTCCGCTGCACTCCGCGGAGATTCGCCGGCGGTTATATGCCCGGATCAACGCCCGCGCGGCGGAGATGTTTGAGCACGGCCTGCTGCAGGAGACAGAGATGCTGCGCGAGCGCTACGGGGATGGTTGCCGGAGTCTGAGGGCGCTGGGCTATGCCCAGGCGATGGCCGTGCTGCGCGGGGAGCTTACCCTGGATGCAGCGGTGGCGAAGGCCCAGCAGGGGCACCGCAACTATGCCAAGCGCCAGGGAACCTGGTTTCGCCGCACCACGGAGATGCACTGGCTGGCAGGCTTTGGCGACGAGCAGCAGGTGCAGGAGGAGGCGCTGGCCCTGGCGTGCAGCCTGCCGGCAGGACGCGCCGGTGAGAGTCCAGGCCGGAGCGGGACAGGAGCGAGACTTTGAACGGTGTACGGCTCGACAAATGGTTGTGGGCGGCAAGGTTCTATAAGAGCCGCGCTCTGGCGTCCAAAGCCTGCGAACTGGGGCGGGTGCAGTTCAACGCCGCGCCGGCCAAGGCGGCGCGCGAGGTGCGCGTTGGAGATCGCCTGCAGGTGCGCAACGAGGGCGGCGAGTTCACGATCGATGTGCTGGCGCTCAGCCAGGTGCGCGGACCGGCGGCAGTGGCGCAGACGCTCTACAGGGAGACCGAAGAGAGCCGCCAGGCGCGAGACAGGGCGGCTGCGGAACGCAAGCTTCTCCATGCCGGGGAGCCGGCGCCTCCCTCGCGGCCTTCCAAACGCGATCGGCGCTTGATTCACCAATTTCGTGGCCGCTGAAGCGTGGCGGCGCCTTGCGAGTTTCCTCCGCGCGTCTTTTCAAAACTTCAGGGCGTGGCGGCGCCCTGGTCCGGGTTCACCCAGTAACCGTTGCGGGCATCGACCGAGAGATCCTTGTAATCCACTGACAGCACGATGCTGTGGAAGCCTGGAGTCGGCGCGCTTGGCTGGAAGGTGAGGACGTAGCGGTTGGGAATATGGTTGGCAATGGTCAACAGATCCTGGTCGAGGGTCTTGGCGTTCTTGAACTTGAAGTACTCGCCGCCAGTCAGGTGGGCGACCGATGCGGAGATGTTCCGGTGCAGGGCGCGGCGGGCGGCGATCTCAGCGATATGCGCCAGGCGGAGGGGCGGCAGAAGCTCCTCGACGCAGTTCACGTCCTGCGCCGCGGCGCTTTCCGTGGGCTGGATGGGCTTGCCGTTCGCATCCTTGCCCATATCCCGGCTGAAGCAGCCGTGCTGTGGTCCAGGCTCATCGGAGCCAAACTTCTCAGCCTCCTTTCGGCTCTCTGTGGCGGTGGTATGGAAGCCCACGCTGTAGATCACGGTGTTGGTGTCGCTGATGGCGTGCAGCGCTTCCAGCAGCGAGGTCTGGCTCCCGTCGTCGGTGGTCTGCGAGAGCAGAAGGATAGAGCGGCGATAGGTGGTCGGCTGCTGGGCCAGCAGCTTGACGGCGTAGACGATGGCGTCGAAGACAGCGGCGTGGGGATCGCCGGGGAACAGCGTGTCCAGAGAATGGTTGATGTAGTCCAGGTTGGAGGTGAAACCGTGCAGGAGAATGGGCGTGCTGTCAAAGCCGACCACCGCGACGCGATGCTGGATCGATCCCAGCATGTTTTCCAGCAGCGGGCCAAGATGCTGGTACTGCTCCAGGTGAACGGCTGCGTCACCGCCGGTCTGCACCACGATGACCATGGCCATGGGCTGAGAGCCCGTGTCCTGCTCCAGGTGAATCTTCTGCGCTACGCCATCATCGGTAAGAACGAAGTCACTGGCCTTGAGCGTGTACACCAGTCGGCCGTTCTTGGTGCGGACCAGCGCCGGAACAACCACCAGATTGGAGCTGACGGTCAAGATCGCTGCGGGGGGAAGGGTTGGGGAGGGCGCTTGCGTCCGGGCCGGCGCGGCAGCAGCCGGCGCAGGAGCAGGGGTCTGGGCCGGTGCGGCGCTAGCGGCCAGCAATAACAGGGCGGGGATGGATTTCATCATGGGAAGGTAAAAACAAAGGCTCTGAAGTTACAAACGGAACGAGGCTCTCCCGACGGGACGACAGGGCTACGGATGATGATCGGCAACCAGCTCGAAGAGTCAACGTGGAGACGCTTGGCGGGTCGCCGATGCAATCCGATTCTCCTCCAGTGTAGCTGGTGGCCAGAGTGTCTTCGGTTTGCATCTCAGGTGCAATCTCTCTGCAAGGGGCCGTCTTTCCGCAGGCAAGAGGCCGGCGAGATGGGATTGGGGGACCGATTTGCGGAGAGGGTTGCCGCAGGTTCGCAAGCAGAGACGCTTGCCGATCAGCGGGCACGCAACGTCAGCGAGTTGGCGAGCCGGAAGTGGACGATGGCCTCGGCGGGGATCTCGACGTTGTGATTGCCGGTGGCGGCGGCGATGGCCGTACCGGAGCCTGCTCCTGCCGCCGCTCCAATGGCCAGACCGACCCCGCCGGTGGCCAGTCCGCCGATGAGCATCCCGGCGCCGGTCATGCCGCCGATGATGCCTGCCGAACGGCGCCCCTTTCCGCGCACGGAGAAGACGTCGTCACGAGTCGGCAGCGGATACACATAGCCGTTCAGTTGCATGGCGGTCAGGCGGATATCCAGCACAGAACGGCCGCGAAAGTGACCGCCGTGATGCGCCTCCATCACCCGGCCCCACACCGGGGTGCCGGCCGGGATGATAATCTCGCCGTCGTAAAGGACCGGTGTGTAGAGATTTCCGTCAAAGCGCTCTCCGGCGTGACTGCCCCGGCTGCTGAGGTGCTGATCGATGCGGATGGTCAGGTCCGTGCCCGCGGGGATACGCACGGAGACGGGAGGAGCGGATTCGGGGGGTGGCATCCCTACGGGCGGCGGGCCTGCCGGTCCGCTGGGGGGATAGGATCCAGGTCCGGGCAGCGCCGGCGCTCCGGCGCTGGCGTTGTACTGCGGACCAGCGTTGTTCTGCGGACCAGCGTTGTACTGCGGACCGGGATTGTACTGCGGACCAGGGCTGTACTGGGGACCAGGGCTGTACTGGGGACCAGCGCCATACTGGGGACCAGCGCCATACCGCGGAGCCGCATTGCCTTGCGGGGCGGAGTTGTATTGCGGTGGAGGGCCAGAGGGCGGCGGCGGAGCCATTGGCGTGGCGGAGGCAAGCGCCGTAATGACCGGGTTGGTGCTGTGCGGCCGGGTGCCTGGCGGTGGTGGCAGGATGACGGTGGTGACGGTGGGTTGCCGGCCATTGAGCCCAGGTGGCTCCACGGTCTCGGTGACGGTGTCGCCCTTGTCGTCGATGAACTGGACCTGCTGAGGAACGTTGCTGGCGAGGGCTCGCGCCTTGGCCAAACGGAGCGCCTTCTGCTCTTTGCTGTCGCATCCCGTCAGCAACAGCATGGCAATGAATCCCGCCGCTCCTAGGAAGGCGGAGGCGGTTGCGCGCTTGGTCATGGCTCTCCTTCTATCTCTTGCATCGCCCGGAAGTGTAGGTCTCACAGCCGCGCTCCTGCTGGGGCTCTTGCCGGAGCGCCGGCTGGCTCTTGCCGGGTAGAGCCGGGGGTGAGCGATTTGCTCCGGCCCGAGGGACAACGGGTGAGCGGCGCGGAAGCTCTTCGGTCCTGCGGACTTCCACAGCGTTTGGATGCGGGGCATTGCGGATTTGCTGCCTGAAACCTGGGGAAGCAGAGCCTCGGCAAGCGTGGCGAGGCGGTATCGAAAGGAATAAAATCACCGCATGACCAGCACAGCAGCGACCTCTCCTGGAGATTCTACGCGGAAACGCCCGCAGATGGCGCACCTGACGACGCAACTGGAGGCGATGCGTGCTCAGGGCACGCACTTCAAGCTCCGCGTGCTGGAGGATGCGCAGGCTCCGGTGTGCCGCTACGATGGCCGCGAGGTCATCAATCTGGCTTCAAACAACTACCTTGGGCTCTGCAATCACCCCCGGTTGCGCGAGGCGGCCATCGAGGCGACGGCCAGGTTCGGAGTCGGCTCAGGAGCGGTGAGGACCATCGCCGGAACCATGCGCCTGCACCTGGAGCTGGAAGAGAAGATCGCCCGTTTCAAGGGTGTCGAGGCCTGCGTGGTCTTCCAGTCCGGCTTTACCGCCAACGCCGGTACGGTGTCCAGCATTCTGGGCAAGGACGACTTCATTCTCTCCGATGAGTTGAATCACGCCAGCATCATTGACGGAGCGCGGCTCTCGCGGGCCAAGATCAAGGTCTTCCGGCACAAAGACGTGGCCCACTGCGAGGAGTTGCTCCAGGAGATAGCCGATCAACCCGGGCACAGGCTGGTGATTACCGATGGCGTCTTCTCCATGGATGGGGACATCGGTCCGGTGAAGGATCTGTGTGATCTGGCGGATCGGTACGGCGCCATCATGATGGTGGATGATGCCCATGCCAGCGGTGTGCTGGGGCGCCATGGGCGTGGCAGTGTGGACCACTTCGGCTGCACGCATCGGGTGGACGTGCAGGTGGGTACGCTCTCCAAAGCGATTGGATCGCTGGGCGGCTATGTCTGCGGATCGCGGGACCTGATCGACTATCTGTATCATCGCGCCCGGCCGTTTCTCTTTTCCACCTCGCATCCACCCAGCGTGGCGGCCAGTTGCATCGCCGCCTTCGAGATTCTGCAGAGCGAACCGGAGCGCATCGAGCGGTTGTGGAGCAACACCCGGTACTTCCAGGAGCAGCTCCGGCAGGCGGAATTTGATATCGGCGGCAGAACCACGCCGCGCAGCGAGACGCCCATCACGCCGATCATCCTGGGAGATGGCCGCAAGACCATGGAGTACAGCCGCGCATTGCTGGAGCAGGGCGTGATGGCGACAGGCATCGTCTTTCCCACGGTGCCGGAGGGCAAGGCGCGCATCCGCTGCATCATGACCAGTGAGCACACCCGCGAACAGATGGATCGAGCCCTGGAGATTCTGGCGGCGACGGCGCGGCGGATGAACTTGCTGGGTTAGACCTTCTGCACCCGATGGACGTCGCGCACGCCGGGAACCTTGCGCAGGTTCTGGATTAGGCGGGTGAGATGGCGGAGGTCCAGGGTCTCGATGACGAAGTCGATATAGACCGAATCATCGTAGGCCGGGCGAGTCTCGACCGATCGGATGTTGGTGCCGTCTTCCGAGATGATGGCGGCGAACTCCTTGAGCAGGCCGGCGCGGTCCTCGGTTAGCACCACCAGCTTGACCGGATAGGTAGTTGGCTTGCGGGAGTCCGTCGAGGCGGCCGCGGGAGCTTCGCTCCAGGCGACGTCGATGCGGCGGTCAGCCTCGTAGAGCAGGTTCTGGACGTTGGGGCAGCTCCGCGCATGCACGGCGACGCCTTTGCCGCGGGTGACGTAGCCGATGATCTCTTCGCCCCGGATCGGGTTGCAGCATCGGGCCCGGTAGACGAGCAGATCGTCCTGTCCCTCCACCTGCAGGGACTCCGAACCTTTGCCGAAGAAGACACGCTTGACCGCCTCGGACATGTGCGCCAGAGCGTTGCCGTGCGCGCCGGGCTCCTCGGCCTGCGGTTCCACAGGAAGCGTGCTGCCCGGCTCCAGCTTATTGAGAGTCTGGCGCGCGGAGTACTTGCCGAAGCCGATGCCGCTGTGCAGATCCTCCACCTGGGCCAGGCCGTACTCCGCGGCCACGCGTTCGAAGTCGCTCTGCTTGAACTTGTCCAGAGAGACCTTGTACTTGCGCGCCTCGCGCTGCAGCAGCTTGACGCCAATCTCGATGGCTCGGGCCCGCTGATTCTCATTCAGCCAGTGCTTGATCTTGTTGCGCGCGCGCGAGCTTTTGGTGAAGCTGAGCCAGTCGCGCGAGGGGGCGTGGCCGGCCTGAGTGGTGATCTCCACGATGTCCCCATTGCGCAGGCGAGTGCGCAGGGGAACGATGCGTCCGTTCACCTTGGCCCCGGTGGTCGCATGGCCGACATCGGTGTGGATGGCGTAGGCGAAGTCGATGGGACTGGCGTCCTTGGGCAGCACGATGACCTTGCCCTTGGGTGTGAAGGTGTAGACCTCCTCGGGGTACAGGTCGATGCGCAGCGTCGACATGAACTCATTGGGGTCGGTCATCTCGCGTTGCCATTCCATGAGCTGCCGGACCCATGCCAGGCGCTGCTCATCCTTGGCGCTGACGTTGTCGGTAGCTTTGTACTTCCAGTGAGCCGCGATTCCTTCTTCGGCGACGCGGTGCATATCCTCGGTCCGGATCTGCACCTCAAACTGGTGGCCACCCTGGGCGATGAGCGTGGTGTGCAGCGACTGATAGAGGTTCGGCCGCGGCATGGCGATGAAGTCTTTGAAGCGGCCCGGCACGGGCCGCCAGATGCTGTGCAGAAGGCCGAGAACGGCGTAGCAGTCGGACTCGGTTTCGGTGATGACGCGAACCGCGAAAAGATCGAAGACCTGTTCGACAGGAACATTATGCGCGACGAGCTTCTGCTGGATGGAGTACAGACGCTTGATGCGAGACTCCACGCGCGCCCGGATTCCGACCTCCCTGAGCCGTGTCTCCACGGTGCTTACGATCTGCTGCAGAAAGGCCTCGCCTTCACCCCGCAAAGAGTCGATCTCCGAGGAGAGTTTGGAGAAGGCGAAGGGATCGATGTAGCGGAAGGCGAGATCTTCCAGTTCGCTGCGCAGCTTGCCCATGCCCAGCCGATGCGCCAGGGGGGCGTAAACCTCCAGCGTCTCGCGGGCGATGCGCTGCTGCTTTTCCGGGTGCAGATGATCGAGCGTGCGCATGTTGTGCAGCCGGTCGGCCAGCTTGATGATGACCACGCGCAGGTCGGTCACCATGGCCAGCAGCATCTTGCGAATATTTTCTGCCTGATGGTCTTCGCGATTGGCGAACTTGATCTTGTCCAGCTTGGTGACGCCTTCGACGATATGGGCCACCTGCTCGCCGAAGATTCGGGCGATCTCGCCGGCTGTGACGTCCGTGTCTTCCACGGCGTCGTGGAGCAGGCCCGCCGCGATAGCGGTGGCATCCATCTTCAGCTCGGCGAGAACCTGAGCGACTTCAAGGGGATGGCCGATGTAGGCCTCGCCGGAGGCGCGGATCTGGCCCTGATGCTTCTGCTTGGAAAAGCTCCAGGCGGAGCGAATCAGCTCCAGATCGTCGCTGGGCCGGTTGGCTTTGACGGTGGTCATCAGATGCTCGAAACGTGCTTCCATCTCCGTGTCCCGAACAGGGTCTGGATGGAGGTCTTGAGCCGCGCTCGCGTGATGATCCGCGTCAGCCTGAGCCGGCGGTGTCAGTCCGGCAGCAACCGTGGACGAGATCTCAGCCGAGGACCGGGCCAACTCGGCGGGGCTCTGGTCGAAATCAGGCTCCGGGGCCTGGCAGACGTAACCGTTGCGATCCGCGGCAATGCCGGGCGCAGGGGCCGGATGCGAAGCAGCGGGAGGGGCCGCTTCGAGCTCCACGCCGGCCGGTCTCCGCTGCAGTGCGCCGGTTGGAGAGGGTACGCAAGATTTCGAAGCGCTGGAGACGATGGTCTTCTCCGGCCGCGAGGGATCCATACTTTATTATACGGTTCACGCGCAAGCCGCGCCGGAGCTGCGCTCCGTCCTCCGCCCGGCGAACCATCTGATCCAAGGCATCCTGATCCAAGCCAGCGCCGACCGCGTCCTGATAGACCATTTTCCCTGAAGGTGTAAGCAAGGGGAACGACTCCTGTGGGCGTTTTCCTCAATGAAAACGCCACTGAACGCCCGCTTCCGTACACCCATCATCAGGGAAAATGGTCTAGATGTGGAGGCTCAATAGGTTGTTCCGACTCAGACCTGATCGGCTGACTGGGGGGTTTAGGTTGAGGCTAGCATGTGGGCGGTGGAAGTTGTAATCGTGGAGCCAGGAGTCGAGATGGGTTTGTCGTTCTGTGGAGTTCTGGTAGGTTTGCGCGTAGGCCCATTCTCGAAGCGCGGTCTGGATGAAGCGTTCTGCCTTGCCGTTGGTTTGTGGGCGGTAGATTCGAGTGAAGTGATGCTTGACGGCGGC
>JAKART010000054.1 GCA_021819255.1 Acidobacteriota bacterium | reverse complement strand
TTTCTGGAACGCGTGGAACAGGACGGCTCCTGGACGTTGTTCTCGCCCGATGAAGCTCCGGACCTGCATGACCTCTACGGCAAGGCGTTTGCGGAGAGATACAGTTTGTATGAGGCCAAGGCGCTGCGCGGAGAGATGAAGGTGACGCGCGCGCTGCGCGCGGTGGACCTGTGGCGCAAGATGCTCACGATGCTCTTCGAGACCGGGCACCCCTGGATCACCTTCAAGGATCCCTGCAACCTGCGTTCGCCGCAGCAACATGCGGGAGTCGTGCACTCTTCCAATCTTTGCACCGAGATCACGCTGAACACGAGCCAGCGGGAGATTGCGGTGTGCAACCTGGGCTCCATCAATCTGGCTCGTCACGTGACGCCCGACGGCCTCGATGAGGTTCGGCTCCGGAAAACGGTGAAGACGGCGATGCGGATGCTGGACAACGTGATCGACATCAACTTCTACACCGTACCGGAGGCGCGGCGCTCCAATCTGCGCCATCGGCCGGTCGGCCTGGGCGTGATGGGCTTCCAGGATGCGCTTTACACGTTGCGGATTCCTTATGCCTCCAAGGCCGCCGTAGAGTTCGCCGACTCGAGTATGGAGCAGATCAGCTACTCCGCCATCTCCGCCTCTGTGGATCTGGCGGCTGAGCGGGGGCGCTATGCCAGCTTCGAGGGCTCGCTATGGAGTCAAGGCGTGCTGCCGATCGATTCGCTCGAGCTGTTGCAGGAGCACCGCAGCCATACGCTCGAGTGCGACCGCACGGAGCGACTGGATTGGCCTGGGCTGCGGGAGCGGGTAAAGACCGTGGGCATGCGTAACTCCAACACCATGGCGATTGCCCCTACAGCGACGATTGCCAACATCTGCGGCGTGACCCAGTCGATTGAACCGGCGTATCAGAATCTATTTGTGAAATCGAATATGTCCGGCGACTTCACCGTGGTGAACGCGGCGTTGGTCTACGACCTGAAGCGGCGCGGGCTGTGGGATGAGGTGATGGTCAGCGATCTGAAGTACTTCGACGGCTCGCTGGGCTCGATCGATCGGGTGCCGGAAGATCTGAAGCAGATGTACGCCACAGCCTTCGAAATTGAGCCAACCTGGCTGATCCAGGCGGCGGCGCGGCGGCAGAAGTGGATTGATCAGGCCCAGTCGCTGAATCTCTACATAGCGCAGCCGAGTGGGAAGAAGCTCGACGCCCTCTATCGGCAGGCGTGGCGCTCCGGCTTGAAGACCACGTATTATCTGCGCTCGCACAGCGCCACGCACGTGGAGCGCTCTACGCTGAAGGGTACCGATGGCAAGTTGAATGCGGTGCAGGTGGAGATGGCGGCCGGCAGAGCGTGCGCCATCAACGATCCAACCTGTGAGGCTTGCCAGTAGCGGGCTAACCCATGACAAAAGGAGAAGAGATGCTGGACTGGACAGAGGTCGAAGAAGAGATGCCGGCGCAGCTTGTGCTGACTCCGCCCGCCGTGAAAGAGGAGGCGGACAGCACCGGCCTGGGCAAGATTGCGCGCGGCGCCGCGCGGGTACGGGTGGACGACAAGGCGATGATCAACTGCCATGCCGACGTCAATCAACTGCTGCCGTTGAAGTATCGCTGGGCGTGGGAGAAGTATCTCTCCGGATGCAACAACCACTGGATGCCGACCGAGGTTTCCATGCAGGCCGATATCGCGCTATGGAAGAGCGCAGCGGGGCTGACGGCCGAAGAGCGCCACGTCATCAAACGGAACCTGGGCTTCTTTGCTGCCTCGGAGTCCCTGGTGGCCAACAACATTGTGTTGGCCATCTACCGGCATCTTACCAACCCCGAGTGTCGGCAGTATCTGTTGCGCCAGGCCTTTGAGGAGGCAGTGCATACCCACACCTTCCAGTACATCGTGGAGAGTCTGGGTCTGGATGAGGGAGAGCTGTTCAATATGTACCGCGAGGTTCCCTCGATCACGCAGAAGGCTGCCTGGGCGCTTGAATATACGCAAAACCTTAGCGATCCTTCCTTTCAGACCGGAACGCGCGCCGCGGATCAGGCGTTCCTGCGGGATCTGATTGCCTTCTATGTGGTCTTCGAGGGGATCTGGTTTTACACCGGGTTTGCGCAGATTCTATCGCTCGGTCGGCGCAACAAGATGGTGGGAGTTGCTGAACAGTATCAGTACATCTTGCGCGACGAGTCGATTCACCTGAACTTCGGAGTGGATGTGATCAACCAGATCAAGATCGAGAACCCCCATCTCTGGAGCCAGGAGTTTCAGCAGGAGGTGCGCCAGATGCTGCGCTCCGCGGCGGAGCTGGAGGCGGCTTACGGACGGGATACGATGCCGAACGGGTTTCTTGGCTTGAGCGCCGGCTTGTGCGAACAATACATGCACTTTATCGCCAACCGGCGTTGCGCTCAGTTGGGTCTGGAGCCGGTCTTTGCCGTGACTGAAAATCCGTTCCCGTGGATGTCAGAGGCCATGGATCTGAAGAAGGAGAAGAACTTCTTTGAGACCCGCGTGATCGAGTACCAGAACGGCGGCTCCCTGACCTGGGAATGATGGTTGAGATCGCAGAGCGAACGGGAGCCGCCGGAGGATGGAGCAAGAATGAAAGCCAAATGAGAAGTAGCGTCATCTCTTCGGGCGAGCGGGTCGATCTTTCTCCTTTATCGATCGACTGCAAGCATCCTAAAATCTTGTAAGCGCATCTCAAGCTTTGTTCAAAAGCAAAGTTCTTGGCCAAGAAGCTGCACCATCCATGCCGTAGCTTCGTTTGCCATTCCATCATGTGCCGTGCCGCGCTCATTGCTTCGGCTCGGTTTCAACGCGCTCGCAAGCGGGAGCTGTAAAGCGATTGAGGCGGTCGGGCTATGCGTGGTCTGTGTCGGGCTCTGTTGACGAACTGCTTTGGGCTTGCCGTTTTCATTTCGTTGGTCTCCTTCACAGGCTGTAGCGGAGGCAGCTCTTCCGTACCAGTGCCTGGGGCAGTGACGGTGAAGCCGAGCGCCAGCACCGTCGACGGGACGGACACCACTACGCTGAGTGCTTCGGTGACGAACAGTTCGGCAGGGGTGAGTTGGAGCGCGTCCGCTGGATCGCTCTCCAACCAGACCACGATTTCGGCTACCTTCACGGCGCCGGCAGCGACCAGCGCGGTGCAGACCGTAACGATCACGGCGGCAGCGAGCGCTGACAGTGAGGTCACCGGGACCGCGACGATCACCATTCCTGCAGCGCCGCAGGTCATCAGCACGAACGGTAGCCTTGACGGGGCGGTGGGAGGGGCTTATGCGGTACAACTGCAAGGCAGTGGCGGAATCCCCCCATATGGCAACTGGTCGGTCAGCAGCAGTGGCCATGCTCTGCCGAGTTGCCTGACCTTGAGTGCATCGGGCATTCTGACCACGGCGGCGGGGACGGCGTTGACCGCATCCTGCGCCGGGACCTACAGCAACATCATCTTCACCTTTGCCGATTCTGGGACGCCGAAGGCGCTGACCGCGACATCCGCGCCCATGACGATTACCATCCAGCCTGCCGCGCCGATCGTGTTTCTCGGAGAGATTGTCGCCACCGCTACCGAGGGTCAGGCCTACGCGACCACCTATGCGGCGTTGGCCGGCGGCGGCGTGGGGTCGTTGACTTACGGGCTGGCCGCGGGCAGCAGCCTGCCGCCCGGCCTGACACTGAACGGAGTAACGGGAGGAATCTCTGGAACGCCAACGGCTGTTGGAACGTACAACTTCACGATCAGCGCCGCCGACGCCTACGGTGATTCGGGATCCAAAGCGTATAGCATCGTCGTGAGCGGTCAGGCGGTATCCCTGCCGGCGGCCGGTAGCCATCCCTTGCCCTCGGGAACAGTAGGAGAGACCTACTCTGGGTCGATCAGCGCTACGGGAGGGGCAGGCGGCGGCAACTACGAGTTTGTCGTGAACGGAACAGCCATCCCGGTGGGCGGAGCGGCCACGACGATTGCGAACGGAGATGGGCTTACGGCCTCGAACAACGGGAGCAGCGTGTTGACCTTTGGCGGAGACCCGAGCGCGGCGGAAACCAGCCTGTCGCTGACGGTGGAGGTCATTGACACCACGAAGACCAGCGACACCGCGACGGTGGCGTACACCATTGTGGTCAACCCCTCTCCGTTGACGGTCACGCTAAACAGCGTGCCGCAGGGCATGGTGAACATGCCATATACCTACGCGAATCTGAGCGTCAGCGGAGGTACATCTCCTTACACCGTGACTTACTCCGGCCTGCCCGCCGGCCTGGAACAGGCGAGCGCAAGCCCCGATCAGATTGTGGGCACGCCGAGTTCTGCGGGCTCGTCCTCGGTGACCGTGGATGCGACCGACAGCAGTACGCCCACTGCTGAGCAGAACAGCGCAACGTTGACCTTGAGCGTGGTTGCGGAGACGGCTTCCACGAATGATGCTGAGCTGAGCGCCCAGTACGCCTGCTACGTCGACCAGTTCTGGCCCAGCGGAGTGAAGGAGCAGACGGGCAGCACGCTCTATCGTGGGGGGATGGTCTTTGCCTTTACCGGCAACGGCAGCGGCGTGATTACCGGCGGCCAGATGGACTCCAACGGACCATCCAATGGCTTTCTTGCGGAAGGGTTCACCGGCGCCTACGCGGTCGGCTCCGACAACCGGGGATATCTTGAGCTGAAAGGCTCGAACTTTAGCGCCCTCTTTGCGCTTGCCGGGGGTGATCTGAACAGCAGTAACCAATTTAGCAGGATTGCCCTTACGGAGATGGATGATGCGGGAACATCTCCCTCTGGCGTTACCGGCTCCGGCCGCTGCTACCTGCAGAGCAGCAGCCCAACGGTCGAGACTGCCAACTACGTCTTTCTGTTGAGAGGCGAGTGGGAGGATGGGAGTCTGGCAGGGGCGGTCGGCTCCATCGACTTCAGCAGCAGCTCTTCCACGGGAACGATGGATGCAGTGATTCAAGGCAGTTACACGGCGGACGAGACCCTGACCGGCTCCAGCCTTACCCCGGAGGGGAACGTCTACGGGGCAGCTACCTTCTACAGCTTTGGCAGTAATGGCAGCAGCACGATTCCGGTGGTGATGTTTCCTACCGGCGACGCGGCTGGAGACGCCGTCTTTATCAGTGAAAATCCCCACAACGACACCAGCGGAGCTGACTTCGTGATCGGCCAGGCGCGCTTGCAGACGGCTACCAGTACGCCGGCCGGGCCGGCGGTGATCTATGCATCGGGTCAGGATAGCGCGCAGGGTTACGCAGCCAAGGCGATGCAATTTGCGAACGGCGACATGACTCAGATCGAAAACAATGCCGGTACGATCAGTTCCAAGTCTCTGAGTGGAGTAACATTTGACGCGGCTGCGACCACGGGACGCACCACAGAGTCCGTCTCTGGTCAAGCCGCGCCCGGGGTTGTGCTGTATGTCTACAACAGCAATGCAGCGGCTTATCTGGACGCCGCGTCCAGCTCGTCGCAGTCCTCCGACTGGATCGGTTGGATGGAACCGCAGGCGGGGCCAGGCTCCGGTGGCTGGACGGTAGACGATCTGGCCGCCAGCTACTTCATGGGCTCTGTGGCGAACGGCGACCCCCGCCGTGGCTCCAGTTCGGGGATTCTCAGTGTCGACTCCAATGGCGACATCTCCCTCTTTGCTCGGGACAAAGGCAGTCAGAACGACGCGGACTGGGATGAAGGGCTCAGCGGCGCGGTTGATGTTACCGCCAGCGGGATGCTGGCGCCGGACACCACCTATGATCCAACGGCCACCGTGGGAATCTTCGATGTGAACGTCACGCAGAGCACCGGCACACTGACGGAATCTTACTGCTTTGCGATCCGTCAGGACCAGGCGGCGAGCAATTCCAGCACCCATGGACGGCTAGCTTGCCTGAGCGCCGATGGAACCTCGTCGCAGGTCACGGTCGTCCAGCAGTAGATCGTTGCCGGCTGAGCGATTACCTGTTGTGCTTGAGATGGCGCCGGGAAACCGCTCCGCGGCGGCTCTACGTGTAAGGCGGCTCTACGTGTAAGGTGGCTCTACGTGTAAGGTGTTAAGCGCATCCTTCTTCTAGAATCTGGTCGCGCGGCTCATCCGACCATTAACCATGGTCGGGACATCCTCCCCAACGATGCGCCGACGTCCATCTCAAGGCGAAGGGAGGTTCCCACCCGGAGATGAAGACCCATACAATGATCCTGGTTGCCTTCTGCCTGTCGCTCGCTCCCGGCCAGACGTTGCTTGCGGTATCTCAGACGCCGTCAAGGACGATCGAAGCCCCTCAAGGCCGCCTCATTTTTCAGACGAGCCGAGCATGGTCGCCCCGAATCAACATCGATGCCGATACCGTGATGGTTTATGGGGTTGATGGCACGACCGCGGAGCGCATCCGTTCCTGGAAGGCGCATGGTTATCATGTGGATTTGATGACTGGGGTCGCTTGGGGAAGGTATCGCGCCTATCTCGATGGAAGCTTCGATGGGAAGCAGCATTGGAACGAGACCCAGCAGGAGAAGAACGGCAACCTGATTCTGCATGGGGGACGCGATATTCCCTATATCTCCCCGAATCGATCCTACGGCTTGTATCTGAGCAAGGAAATTGAGTCCGCTCTCGATGCCGGAGCACAGGCTGTTTATCTGGAAGAGCCGGAGTTCTGGGCTCGCGCGGGATGGAGTACAAGCTTCCGGCATCAGTGGCAGGATGACGATCATCAAGCCTGGCAGGCGCCGGACAGCTCCCCCGACGCGCAGTATCGCGCCTCCCAGCTCAAGTACTATCTCTATCGCCGCACGCTGGCCCAGATCTTTCAATCGGTCAAGGCTTATGGGGCCAAGCACCGTCGCTCAATTCCGTGCTACGTCGCAACCCACTCCCTGATCAACTACGCACAGTGGCATATCGTCAGCCCGGAGTCTTCCTTGCTGAAGGCCGGCGCAGATGGCTATATCGCGCAGGTGTGGACCGGAACCGCCCGGACTCCGAATGTTTACGAGGGCGTACTGCGAGAGCGGACGTTTGAAACAGCGTTTCTGGAGTACGGAGTTCTCCAGAACATCGCCCGTTCTTCAGGGAAGCCGATTTGGTATCTCAATGATCCGATCGAAGACAATCCTCACCACTCCTGGAGTGATTACCGCAAAAACTGGGAGAGCACGCTGGTAGCGTCGCTTCTTCAACCCGCGGTGTCGCGCTACGAGGTTCTTCCATGGCCGGAGCGAATCTTTGGGGAGGGCTTCGCGTATCCGGCTACGGAACCGTCAGCTTCCAATCCCAATCCGGCGAAGATTTCAATTCCAGAGGCGTACGCAACAGAGTTGCAGACCGTCTTCCACGCCTTGGCCGAGATGCAACAGCCGGCAGCGGAGACGCATTGGGAGTCTGCCGGCACCAGAGGCATCGGCGTTCTCGTCTCCGACACCTTGATGTTTGAGCGGGCCTCGCCGGACCCATCCGATCCTTCCCTCGGTGAGTTCTATGGCCTGGCTCTCCCGTTGCTGATGCGCGGCATGCCCGTTGAACCGGTGCAGATGGAGAGCCTCAGCCAGAGATCGGTGGCCGCCGGAGCCCTGCGCCGATACAAGGTGCTGCTGCTAACCTATGACGGCCAAAAGCCGCCTGACCCAGATTCGCAAGCCGCGTTGGTTGCGTGGGTCCATTCCGGCGGAGCCCTGATGGTCTTCGATGACGACAAGGATCCCTACGACAAGATTCATGCCTGGTGGAGAGATAAGGATGGAAAGGTTCAGACGCCGTGCGATCTCCTTTTCCAAGAGCTCGGTTTGAAGCCGGGGTCCGGCGGATTGCACGCGGTTGGCAGAGGGTTTGTTCTGTACGAAGCGAAGAATCCAGCGGCTCTTACCTACTTGCCGGCTGGGCAGGAGGTGGTGTACGACTCGCTCCAGACTGTTGCCAAGGCCATTGGCTTGCCGCTCTGCCAAACCCATGTTCTGGTGCTGCGGCGCGGCCACTATGTAATTGCCGCCGGCCTGGATGCGGAAGGCTCGGAGCAGCAGAGCCGGCCGCCGCGGCCGCTGTCCGTTGCAGGAGACTTCATCAACCTGTTTGACAACAATCTGGCGGAGAGCGACCACTTTACGATTGAACCGGGGGAAAGAGCGCTGTTGCTGGACGTGAACTCCTTTCGCTCATCCGGGCCGCGGATCCTGGCCGCATCCGCCAAAGTCACAAGGGAACGAGCAGAAAAGAACAGAGTGACTTTTGAGGTTGAGGGAATCGAAGATACGCACGGAGTCGTTCGCATCCTCTCCGCCCGGGCAGCGCGCGAAATCGATCTTGGGGGGAAACCGTTAGATCCAGGATCCTTTGAGTACAACGGCCGAACCTTGCTCCTTCGCTTCAAGAACACGGCAGCGCCGCAGCAGATCGAGGTGGTCTTTCGCTAGACCATTTTCCCTGAAGGTGTAAGCAAGGGGAACGACTCCTGTGGGCGTTTTCCTCAATGAAAACGCCACGGAACGCCCGCTTCCGTACACCCATCATCAGGGAAAATGGTCTAAGGGCCCTTTCGATGTTGGGGTAATGCTGCGCCCCGGCCTTTGCGGGGTTGCTGAAAAAGCCACAGAACGGTTGTTCCGGAAGATTCATTCGCAAGGGGAAGCGAAAACGAACTTCAGTGCGCTGTTTGTGCTTGACCTACGTGGATTTTCCAATTTTGGAGATGCGCAAAGTTCGGCGTCCGCAGCCACGCAGGAACGAGATCCGCCGTGGAGCTTTCCTGCCTGGCGGGGTCTGTTTGCTTTGGCCGGTCACTTTACGCGCTTCTTTGTTTCGTCCGCTGTTCAGGGATGTCTTCCGCACATGCTCAGGCGCGGCGAGCGCTGAACTCGCGGCCGATGACGGCGATGGTCTCGGCGTTCAGCAGTTCGGCGGCGCGGGGGAGGATCGCGGTTTCTTCCAGGGCGATGTGCTTCTTGTAGAGATCCTGGAGGGCGGCGGTGTTGGAGAGCAGACGTTCCCGTTGGGAGGGTTCGAGCTCTCCTTTCACCATCCAGTCCGTGAACAGCCAATCGATGGCCTCATGCAGTTCCGCCGAGCGAGCATGGTCCTGTTCCAGGCGAGCGAGCAAGGCCAAAAACTCGGCGCCGGCCGCAGGGAAGCTACGCAGGCGGGAGAAGATCGACTGTTCTTCGTCGGCGTTGTGACGTTCACCCCCGGTGTGAAAGTACTGTACCGCGGCTTTGACCGCGGAAACCTCTTCCGGGTTGAGAGCGCGGTCAGCGGCGCGCTCCGCGACCAGGTGCAGGATGCCGAGGAAGTGTTCGATCCTGCGATGACAATCCTTAAGCATGCCCAGGGGATCATCAAAGCCGCTATCGGGTTTGGCGCCAATTTGTACGCTCATGGTTTGCCTCCTTCCTTGGCGCTCCTCTATTTTGCCTCATGCTTCCTGCAGCACGCGCAGGCCTTGGGGCCTGGCCTGGATTTGCTGCGTGGGGACGTACCCGCGGGGTATGTAGGAGCAGCAGGGCTCTTCCCCGAGCGGGCTTCCGGTGAGCGCGAAGGCACGGGAGCGGGAGCCGCCGCAGATCTCCTTGAACTCGCAGGCTCCGCATTTTCCTTGCAGCCGGGATGTATCGCGCAGGCTTTGGAAGAGCGGAGAGTCGCGGTAGATGGAGGCCAGGCTCTGGCGGCGCACGTTGCCGGCCCGCAGGG
>JAKART010000053.1 GCA_021819255.1 Acidobacteriota bacterium | reverse complement strand
CAGTGTGGGCAGGTAGCCACAATCAGATGGGGGCGCAGAGCCGTCAGTGTAGCCACATTCTGCTCCGCCAACTGCCGGTAAAGGTACTCATTGCCGGCCCTCCGGGCGGTGTCGCCTGTACAACACTCTTTCTTTCCCAGAACGGCGAAGTTCACTTGAGCTCGGGTGAGCAACTGCACGAAGGCCCGCGCCGTCTTCTGCGCCTGCGGATCGTAACTGGCCGCGCAGCCCACCCAGTACAGGACATCCGCGGCGGGGTTGTCTTCCACCGTTGGAACCACCAGCCCCTCTGCCCAGGCCATCCGCTGGTCGCGGTTCATTCCCCATGGATTGCCTGTCCGTTCCATTCCTCGAAAAGCCATCTGCAACTGGGCCGGAAAGTCTCCCTCCATCATCACTTGCTGACGACGCACGTCGATGATGTCCAACATCTGCTCATTCTGCGTCGGGCAGACCTCCATACACGCCCCGCAGGTCGTGCAGGCCCAGACCGCCTCCGGCGAAAGAGCGAACTCCAGCAGCGCCCGCGGGCTCTCCATTCCCTGCTCGAACTGGCTTCCCTGCCGTGCGAGCGCATTCAATTCCATGCGTTTGTTGATCTCCAGCGCCGCCGGGCTAAGCGCCTTTCCGGTCGCCGCCGCCGGACACACATCCTGGCAGCGGTTGCACTGAATGCACGCATAGGCATCCAGCAACCTCGGCCAGCTCAGATCCTCCAGACGCCGGGCTCCGAGCTTTGGTTCTTGCCCGGCCCCGTCGGTCTCCAGGTTCAGATCGAGGACCGGCAAGACGCCCGAGCGATCTTCCCGCGCCGCCAGATACTTCAGCGGCGTCATCAGCAGATGGAGATGCTTGGAATAGGGAAAGTACATCAGGAAGAGCAACACGCTCCCCAGGGCGCCCCAATATCCAAAGATCCGCCACACCATCGCATTCGCCGGAGAAAATGCATGCGATAACAGCGATGCAAAGGGTTGAAAGCCGTCTGGACCTTCCATGGCCAGCCGCGCCCCGGCGCCTATCTCCCGGCTGCTGACATGGAACAGGATGAAGCAGGAGACGATCAGGGAATCGCGCGTGATATACCTTCGGCGAACGTCCTCATGCAGCAAGGTTCGCGGGTTGAAGCGAAAGTCCTTTGCAGACGGCAGAAAGAAACGCCGCACCACCAGCGCCCAAACACCCAGCATCACCAGCATGCTGAAGACATCCGCCAACAGGTTGTAAGTTGCCCCAGCCCAACTTCTCGATGAGATCGTGAACCGGAGGTACCCCTCTACCGCATCCACCAGATTGACCAGTGTATAGAAACAGAATCCGTAGAAGATCCATGCATGAAAGAAGCTCACCACCGGCCGCTTCCGAAAGGCGCGATTCTGCAAGACCGTGGTCTTCAGCGCAAACCACAGGCGGCGCGGCAAAGCATTCCAACGCTGTTCCGAATCCGGGCGCCCGGCCCGGATGCGCCGAAAGAGACGGTAGAACCCCCTGCCCCCGATACTCCCGGTAAGCGCGGCAAAGAGCAGAAAGATAACCTTCTGTGTTAAGGGAAGCATCTGAACTCACCCGAACTTCATGTCGCGTTGCAAGGGAAACCTGCTCATTCGGCTGGCTCCGCTCCGATCCTGCTTTTCGGATCCTACTTTCGCAGCTCGGCGATCAATGCCGGAACAATCTCCTTCACGTCGCCGACGATTCCGTAGTCGGTGATCTTGAAGATCGGGGCATCCGCATCCTTATTCAGAGCAACAATGCACTGGCTCTTGTTCATGCCGGAGAGATGCTGAACAGCGCCGGAGATCCCCACCGCAACGTACAACTTCGGCTGCACCGTCTTGCCCGTCTGCCCCACCTGCTCTGCATAGGGTCTCCATCCAGCGTCGACCACCGCCCGCGTAGCTCCCACGGGAGCTCCCAACTGGTCCGCAAGGCCCTCGACCAGTTCCGCAAAAGCCTCTTGCGTGCCCACTCCACGCCCGCCCGAAACCACCACGTCGGCCTCGGTGAGACCAATCCTTCCGGTTTTCTCCTGGATGCTTCCGGTAACCTTCAGGCGTTTCTGTGGCAGTTGCAGGTCCACATCCAACTGTTCGGCCGGCGTCGTTCCAGCAGCAGCGGCGACAAACGAGCCCGGCTTCACGGTCACCACTACGGCCGGAGCCTGCGTCTCGATGCGCTCGGTCACTCGGGATAAAAAGGTGTAATGCTCGGCGCGAAGCACCACACCTGCACCCTCGCCGAAACTTTCGCACTGCAGGCGAATGACATCCTCCAGCAGCGGCGCATCCAGTTTTACCGCAACCCGAGGGCTATACTCCCGCCCACTGCGGCTGCCGGCGATCAGCACCACCTGCGCCTCGCCCTCCCCGGCAATCTGCGCCACGGCAGAGGCCCAAACCTCCGCGTCATACTGCCCCAGCGCGGGCATGTCTGCCACCAGCACCTGATCGGCGAGCAGCGCCGCTGCCGAAGCCGCCGCTGCCACTCCGCTGCCCAGCACCAGCGCCGTCACTTCACCGAAGTTGGGTAACTCGCCCTGCAACTGCCGCGCTGCCTGAGCGAGCTCATAAGCGCTCTTGCTCAAGACTCCATTCGACTGCTCCGCCACCATCAGAATCATGCGACCACCCCAGCTTCTTCCCGCAGCATCTTGACCAACTGAGCCGCTGCCGCCGATGCATCTTTGCCATCGAGAATCTTCCGCTTCCGTTCCTTCACCTGGATCTCAGATCCCAATACCTTCAGCCTGGGCGCAATGCCAAACGCTTCCAGAGGTTGTTTGCGAATCTCCTTCTTCTTGGACTTCATGATGTTGGGCAGGGTTGGATAGCGGGGCTCATTCAGCCCCTGTTGGGTCGTCACCACCGCAGGCCACTGGACTTCAAAGGTTTCGCTGCCCTCGTCCACCTCATGTTTGCCCACCAACGTCGAGCCTTTCCTCTCCAACTGGCTGGTCCAGGTCGCCTGCGGCCACTGCAAGCGTTCTGCCGTAGCCGCGCCCAGAGCCTGGCTGTCCCAGTCCGCCTGTTGACCCCCGCAGAAGATCAAGTCCGCGCCCTCGCCGCGCGCAACCTGCGCCACCACGGCGCTCAGGGCGATCGCGTCGAGAAGCTCATTGGTCACCACATGCACTCCGCGATCCGCCCCCATCGCCAGCGCCGTGCGGAGGGACTCCTCGGCTCGCTCCGGTCCGACAGCCAACGCCACAACCTCAACCGGGGTCTCACCCGACGCTGCCTCGCGCAGGCGCAGCGCCTCTTCCACCCCATACTCGTCCATGGTGTCCATCACCAGTTTGCTGCCCTCCAAATCCACCGCACCACCCCGCACCCGGACGCTCTCCTCCGCGTCCAGCACCTGTCGGACCAAGGTTATAATTCGCATTCGTTGCGCTCCCTCCCCCTGTTCTGTCTCACACCTTCTCCACTACCATGCCATCTCCCGGGCTTTCTTCCTACGCCGCTGCCGCGCCGCATGGTTTGCTCTTGGCGCTTCCGGATGTCCGTCAAAGCCGCCGTTCCGGCTCGACTCGGCTGGATGCTTGCTGACGGTCAGCGGATCGGGTCATCATGGGGGACGCGCCGCTGGTTGCAGAAGAGCGGATTCAACAAGCTCCTGGTCTGTTAATTTACCTTTGGGTAGAATAAGCACGCAACTCTTTTCCGGAGATATCCTTCATGGACGCAACCGCCAACCCAGCCGCCCTCCCGACCCCGCTCTCCAACCTGACCCCGGAGGAACAGCTTCTTCAGGAAACTGTCCGCCGATTCGCCCGCAACAAGATCGCGCCATTGGTCCGGGAGATGGACGAGGCGCAGAAGATGAGCCCTGCCATTATCTCCCAACTCTTTGAACTGGGTCTGATGGGTATCGAGATACCCCAGGAGTATGGCGGTGTAGGCGCATCCTTCTTCAGCTCCATTCTGGCCGTCGAGGAGGTCTCCGCCGTTGACCCCGCGATCGGAGTCCTGGTCGACGTCCAGAACACCCTTACCGTGAATGCACTGCTGCGTTGGGGCAATCACGATCAGAAGCAGCGTTACCTCCCCCGCATGGCCACGGATACCATCTGCTCCTACGCCCTCAGCGAGGCCGGCTCCGGCTCTGACGCCTTCGCTCTGACGGCCACGGCCCGCGCCGACGGCGAAGACTATGTCCTCAACGGCCGCAAACTTTGGATATCCAACGCGGCGGAGGCCGGTCTCTTCATCGTCTTTGCCAACATCAACCCCGCAGCCGGCTACAAGGGCATCACGGCCTTCCTGGTCGAAAGATCCATGCCCGGCTTCTCCGTCGGCAAAAAGGAGGACAAGTTGGGAATTCGCGCCAGTTCCACCTGCGAACTACTTCTGGACGACTGCCGCGTTCCGGCTGCGAACATCCTCGGAGAGCCCGGAAAGGGCTACAAGATCGCCATTGAGACCCTCAACGAAGGGCGGATCGGCATCGCCGCCCAACTTCTGGGTCTGGCCACAGGAGCCTGGGCGCACGCTCTTCGCTACAGCCAGGAGCGCCGCCAGTTCGGCAAGCCCATCTCGGAGTTCCAAGCCGTTCAGTTCGCGCTCGCCGAAATGGCCACCGAAATCGAAGCCAGCCGCTTGATGGTTTACAACACTGCGCGGCGCAAGCAATCCGGCCTTCCCTTTCTTAAAGAGGCCGCCATGACCAAGTTTTTCGTCTCCCAAGTCGCCGAGCGCGTCGCCAGCAAGGCCGTGGAGATCTTCGGAGGCTATGGCTTTGTCAAAGATTACCCGGTCGAGAAGCTCTATCGCGACGCTAAGATTGGATCCATCTACGAAGGCACCTCGAACATGCAACTGGCCACCATTGCCAAGCAGGTGCTGTAGGGCATTCCGCGCAGGCGCCGCTCCTCCCCCGCGATCGCACCTGCAAGCGCTGCCGCCCGCTATGCGCGGATTTCGCCTGTTCCTCCCCCCGGGATCGAGGACCAGTCGGGGGCCAGCAACTGCCGGGCAGGGGGGAAGATTGCCGGAGGCGGCCGGCTGTCGATGCTCTCCCGTCGCCGCTTCGGCATGCTTGCGGTTCAGCGGCCGGTCATGGCCTCAAGGTGTTCCGGATAGCGCGCTCCTTGGATTCTGATCTTGGCCGCGGCTTCGCTGATCTTCCTCAAGTCGGAGGCGGAGAGCGCCATGGCGGCAGCGCCAAGGTTCTCCTCCAGTCGATCCAGTCTGGTAGTTCCGGGGATGGGCGCGATCCAGGGCTTTTGCGCCAGCAGCCAGGCGAGCGCCATCTGTGCAGGGGTAGCATCTTTTTCCGCGGCGATGGCGCGCAATAGCTCCACCAAAGCCCCGTTGGCCTGCATCGCCTCCGGCGTAAAACGCGGCAGCGTGCTGCGAAAGTCGTTGTCGGTGAGTTTGGTGTTCGCATCCATGGCTCCGGTCAGAAATCCTTTGCCCAGTGGGCTATAAGGAACAAGACCGATGCCCAGCTCTTCGAGAACGGGAAGGATCTCCGCTTCCGGCTTGCGCCACCAAAGGGAATACTCGTTCTGAATGACGGCGACCGGCTGCACGGCGTGGGCACGGCGAAGGGTGGCGACGCCGGGTTCCGAGAGGCCAAAGTGCTTGACCTTGCCGGCCTCCATCAGCCGCTTGACCGTGCCTGCGACCTCTTCGATGGGGACCTCCGGGTCAACGCGATGTTGATAGTACAGGTCGATGACCTCCGTCTTCAGCCTGCGGAGCGACCCCTCGACCGCCTCCAGGATGTGCTCGGGCCGGCTGTCAAGCCCTTGCCAGCCGGGGCTGCCGTCAGGCTTCATCCTGAATCCGAATTTGGTGGCGATCACCACGCTGCCGCGTACCGGCTCGAGAGCCTCGCCGAGCAACTCCTCGTTGGTGTATGGACCGTAGACCTCAGCGGTATCAAAGAACGTGACGCCGCGCTCGACCGCGGCGCGGATGAGCGCGATCATCGCCTTCCGGTCCTTGGGTGCGCCGTAGCTGAAGCTCATCCCCATGCAGCCAAGGCCGAGCGCCGAGACCTCCAGATCACTCTTTCCCAGTTTGCGCCTTTGCATGATCTTCCTCCATCTCTCCGCCAGGACAGCGGCGATCGGCGGCGACCGTGGTCTGCGTCCGTCGGCCGCCGCACAGGTTTACTCGGACTTGAGCGAGGCCATATCGATCGAAAAGCGGTACTTCACGTCCGACCGCAGCAGCCGCTCGTAGGCTTCGTTGATTTGCTGGATGGGAATCACCTCAACGTCGGAGACGATACTGTGCCGGGAGCAGAAGTCAAGCATCTCCTGGGTTTCAGCGATACCGCCAATCAGTGAACCGGAAAAGCTTCGCCTCCGGAACAACAGACCAAAGATGTTGATCGGCAATGGCTGTTCGGGTGCGCCCACCATGGTGAGGTTGCCATCCCGGGCAAGCAGGTTGATGTAGGCATTCAGATCGTGCGGAGCGGAAACGGTATCCAGAATGAAGTCAAAGCTAGCGGCGCCCTTGGCCATCGCATGGGTATCGTTGGCAAGGACAACTTCATCGGCTCCCAGGCGCCGTGCGTCTTCGATCTTGCTCGGCGAAGAGGTAAAGACGACCGTATGCGCGCCCAGCGCACGGGCGAACTTGACGCCCATGTGGCCCAAGCCGCCAAGACCAACTACCCCGACCTTTTTCCCCTTGGTCACGCCCCAACGGCGCAGGGGCGAATAGGTAGTGATACCTGCGCAAAGCAGCGGCGCTGTCCCGGCCGGGTCAAGATTCTCCGGGACACGCAGAACGAAGTGTTCCTTGACGACGATGCTGTCTGAGTAACCGCCGTACGTGACCCCGCCCAGATGTTTGTCTGGCGAGTTGTAGGTAAAGACTCCGTTGGCGCAGAACTGCTCGAAGCCTGCCTTGCACTCCGGGCAGATGCCGTCGGAGTCGACCATGCAACCCACGGCAGCCAGGTCGCCGATTTGGAACTTCGTCACTGCGGATCCCACCTTGGTGACGCGGCCGACGATCTCATGGCCGGGAACGCAGGGATAGACCGTCGGCATCACGCTGCTCCATTGATTACGCGCCTGATGCAGGTCCGAGTGGCAGACGCCGCAAAACAGAATCTCCATCTGCACATCGTCGGCGCCGGGGTCGCGGCGCTCAATGGTCGCGGGCAGAAACGGAGACGTCGAACTGGAGACGGAGTAGGCTTTGGCTGAATGCATCAATTCACCTCAGTCGATGAGTGGATTTGGGGAAGGATGCGCAAGCAGCGCTTCCCTCCTCCTGCTGCCAAGAGTACGAAAGGGCACTTGACGGACGGTATCCCAATCCTGCTTTTTCCTTGCCTATTTCTGCTGTTTCGCAGAGTTTTATTCACAGACTTGTCCAACTCGACGTAGGCTGAGATCGAGGGGCGGGCGTTATGGAGGATCGACAAGGATGCGGTTGCAGGAGAACATGAGGGACGGAGAAGCTTCCGCGCGCCTCCGGACCGCGCGCGAGATGCTGGCGCACCGGATTGCAAGCCATTTTGCCGGCGAGGGAACGTTGCAGACCCCCGTGCCCGGCCTGTCACTTTATCGCCAGTCCACGCCCACAGCCTGCTCTTCGGCCGCCTATGAGCCGCGTCTAGTGGTTTTTGTGCAGGGCGAGAAGCGGATTCATGCCGGAGCCGTCTCCTATCGCTGCGATGGATCCAACTTTCTGATTGCAACCGTTGATCTCCCCGTCCTGAGCCAGGTCGTCTCAGCCACGCGCGAAAGGCCCATGCTTGGTCTGCTGCTGCGGTTGGAGATGCCCTTGGTGCGCAAAATTCTTGGTGAAGAGGAGTTTTCCTGGGGGGAAGATCCTCCCCAAGACACGCCGAGAGCTTCGCGCAACGACGCTGCTTCCCCAAATGCTTCCCCAAATGCTTCCCCAGCTGCTTCCCAGGGTGCTGCCGGGACGCATGGCCTGGCTGTGGGCACCACGACGGCGGCAATGCTCGACGCTTGTTCGCGGCTGGTTGATCTGTTGGATGCTCCCCAGGACATCGGCTTTCTCAGCGGTCTGATCGAACGGGAGATTGTTTACCGCCTGCTGCGCAGCCCGCAGGGAAAGCATCTGCGCGCCATCGCCACGCTGGGTGAGCAAAGCCAGCGCACTGCCAAAGCTGTGGGATGGCTGCGCAGGAACTACGCCAGACCGCTGCGGGTGGAAGATCTGGCGGAGATGGCGCAGATGGGTGTCTCTACGCTGCATCACCACTTCCGCACCCTCACCGCGATGAGTCCGATTCAGTATCAGAAGCAGTTACGTCTGCACGTGGCGCGCGAACGCATGATGAATGACGGACTGGACGCCGCCAGCGCGGCCTTTGAGGTCGGGTACGAAAGCGCCAGCCAGTTCAACCGTGAGTACCGACGATTCTTCGGCCAGCCGCCCATGCGCTACGTCAAAGCGCGCTTGATCCGCCCGGCGCTGAAGGAAACTGGCAGCGGGACTGCTGCCGTTGCGGATCGCCGCTGAGCGCTGGGCATCGTTCCCTTCTCCGTTCGAGGCTTTTTGGGCTGCGTCCATGTACCGCCGCGATGTTCGCACCCCCGCGCCGGATCGAGAGCCGGACACGTTGACCGTCCGTCTGTTGCGCCGTGTTCATTCCAGGGCGCGGTCCAGATGAACGTAGCCTCCATCGACAAAGAGATGCTGGCCGGTGATGTGGCTGGCTTGCCCGGAGAGCAGAAAGAGCGCCATGCCGGCAATCTCGGCAGGTTCGGTCATGCGCCGCCCCAGGGGAATCTTTGCGGAGATGGAACGGAGCTTGTTTTCAGGGTCAGGAAAAGTGTTCAGCCAGCTACGGTAGAGGGGAGTCATCACCTCAGAAGGAACAATGGCGTTCACGCGGATGCCGAAGGGAAGCAGTTCGACGGCCCACTCCCGGGTGAGAGCCAGTTGGCCGCCCTTGGCAGCCGCATAGCCGGAGGTTCCTCCCTGCCCGGTGATCGCCGTCTTGGAGGCGATGTTGACGATTGACCCCCGCGCGGTCTTCAAGGACGGCAGGGCGTAGTGCGCCATCGAGTAGTAGTGCCAGAGATTGCGCTGGACGGAGAGCAGAAATTCTTCGGGCGAGCCGGACTCAAGGCCCACCTTGTCATTGACTCCGGCGTTGTTGACCAGGGCATCGATGCGGTGACAGCGCTGGAGGGCGGCTTCGATGGCTTGTTGGCAGCTCCGCGGCGAGTCCAGTTCCTTCGCGATCAACTCGAAGCGTTCTCCCTTGGCGCGCAAGTGCTTGGCGAAATCCTGCACTGCGTCCGAATCGCGCGTAACGATGCACGGAACGGCTCCTTCCGCGATGCAGGCTTGAGAGATCGCCGCGCCAATGCCCTCGGCGCCGCCGGTGACAAGGATGATTTTCTCTTTCAATCCAAGGTCCACAGGAACCAGCCTTTCCGGTTGCAAGAGCCGTGCTGCATCTTCGCTCCCGATACAGCGCTCCGAGCGTGGTGAGAGGGTGACGCATCGGCTCTGATGGACGTCTTTTCCTTCAGGACGACGCAGGGAAGGAACGAGTCCGTTGGGCGTTGGGATGAAGATTCCAGCCGGAAAAGGTTCATCATAGAGAGACTCCCCTCTTCCAGGGAATGAAGTCATATTGGCCGAGTTGCTCCGCGCGAGTACGCACCGTTCCGCTGGCCACCTCGACGACTTTGGACAGAATCTGTTCGCCCATCTGCTCGATCGTGAGCTGGCCTGCGATGATCGGGCCGGTATCGATGTCGATGATGTCCGACATGCGCTGAGCCAGCGGCGTAATGGTAGCCAT
>JAKART010000052.1 GCA_021819255.1 Acidobacteriota bacterium | reverse complement strand
GGCAAGGTGAGCAGCGGGTTCAGGAGATTGGGTAAGAGATGCCACGCAGGAATGACATCACGAAGATACTGGTGATCGGCTCCGGGCCGATTGTGATCGGGCAATCGGCGGAGTTCGACTACTCCGGGACGCAGGCTTGCAAGGCGCTGAAGGCTGAAGGGTACGAAGTTGTGCTGGTGAACTCCAACCCTGCTTCCATCATGACGGATCCGGAGGTGGCTGACCGGACGTATGTCGAGCCGCTGACGGTCGGGTACCTGACCGAGATCCTGCGTGAAGAGACAGAGCGGATGAAGCGCCTCGGCCAGTCCGGGATCTTTGCCGTATTGCCCACGGTAGGTGGACAGACAGCGTTGAACCTGGCGGTGGATCTGGCGGACGGAGGAGTGCTGGAGCAGTACGGCGTTGAGTTGATCGGCGCCAAGCTGGGACCGATCAAAAAGGCCGAAGACCGGCTTCTGTTCAAGGACGCGATGAACAAGATCGGTCTGGATATGCCCAGATCCATGCTGGTGAACAACACCGGCAGCGGGTTGGAGTATGCCGGTAAGATCGGATTTCCGGTGGTGATTCGGCCCAGTTTTACCCTGGGCGGCTCCGGAGGCGGCATTGCCTACAACCGCGAGGAGTTGATGGAGATCCTCTCCCGCGGACTGGACCTTTCGCCAGTGCATGAGTGCCTTCTGGAAGAGAGCGTGCTGGGTTGGAAGGAGTACGAGATGGAGGTGGTGCGCGACCTGAAGGACAACGTCGTCATTATCTGCTCCATTGAAAACTTCGATCCCATGGGGGTTCATACCGGGGATTCGATTACCGTGGCTCCGGCGCAGACCCTGACCGACCGCGAGTTTCAGAGGATGCGCGATGCTTCCATTGCCGTGATGCGAGAGATTGGCGTCGAGACGGGTGGGAGCAATGTGCAGTTCGCGGTGAACCCCCAGAACGGGCGCATGACGGTGATCGAGATGAATCCGCGCGTCTCGCGGTCCAGCGCGCTGGCCAGCAAGGCTACCGGATTTCCCATCGCCAAGATCGCCGCGCGGCTGGCCGTGGGTTACACCCTGGATGAGTTGCAGAATGACATCACCAAGGCCACGCCGGCCTGTTTTGAGCCGACCATCGATTACGTGGTGGTGAAGGTCCCCAAGTGGCAGTTTGAGAAGTTTCCCGGCTCCGATGACACGCTGGCCCCGCAGATGAAGAGCGTGGGTGAGGTGATGGCCATCGGGAGAACCTTCAAAGAGGCTCTGATGAAGGCCATGCGGTCTTTGGAGACGGGCAAGAAGGGCACCGCAGACAGCATCGATCCGCGCCGGCTGCGGCAGAAGATGGTGACCCCAAGCCCGGACCGGATGGCCTACGTTCGTTACGCCTTTGAGCATGGATGGAGCGTGCGCGACGTAGCTCGCTTCACGCAGATGGATCCCTGGTTTCTGCATCAGATGAAACAGATCGCCGATGAAATGAAGGTGGTTGCTGGGGTAGGAATCGAGAAGCTCGGCGCCGCTGAGCTGCGCCGGGCGAAACGGATGGGCTTGAGCGACGCTCGCCTGGCGATGGCCTTTGGTCTTCCAGACGAAGCGTCTTCCGGGGCGGATAAAGTCCGAGATCTGCGCAAGAAGCTGGGAGTGAAGCCGGTGTACAAGTTGGTGGACACCTGCGCCGCGGAGTTCGAAAGCCGGACGCCTTATCTGTATAGCTGCTATGACGAAGAAGATGAAGCTCCGCCAACCTCGAACAAGAAGGTGATCATCCTGGGCAGCGGGCCCAACCGGATCGGGCAGGGAATCGAGTTCGATTACTGCTGCTGCCACGCCGCCTTTGCTCTGCGCGATGACGGATACGAGACGATCATGGTCAACTGCAATCCAGAGACCGTGTCCACAGACTATGACACCAGCGACCGGTTGTACTTTGAGCCGCTGACCCTGGAGGATGTGCTGGCGGTCTACGAGCATGAGGCCAGTGGAGGAGCGCAGATCGGGATGATCGTGCAGTTTGGCGGGCAGACGCCGCTGAACCTGAGCCTGCCGTTGAAGGCCGCCGGCGTGCCAATCATCGGGACCTCGCCGGAGTCGATTGATCTGGCCGAGGACCGCAAGCGGTTTGGAAAACTGATCGAGGAACTGGGGATACCACAGCCCCAGGGCGCCATGGCGACCAGCGTGGAAGAGGCTTTGGCGGGAGCGCGGCGGGTCGAGTTTCCGGTGCTGGTGAGGCCAAGTTATGTGCTGGGCGGCCGCGCGATGGTGATCGCCTACGACGAGGCCGATGTAGTGCGTTATATGTCTACAGCCATCGAGTACTCGCAGGAGCGGCCGGTGCTGATCGACCACTTTCTGGAGGATGCGCAGGAGGTGGACGTGGATGCGCTCTGTGATGGCAGGGATGTTGTGATCGCCGGCATCATGCAGCACATTGAAGAGGCAGGCGTACACTCTGGCGACTCCAGTTGCGTGCTGCCGGCGGTGGACCTGAGCCCGGAGGTGCTGGAGACGATCCGTGGCTATACGCGCAAGCTGGTGATGCGGCTGAATGTGATCGGGCTTGCCAACTTGCAGTTCGCGGTGCAGCGCGGCAAGGTCTTTGTGATTGAGGTGAATCCGCGGGCATCGCGCACGGTGCCTTACGTCTCCAAGGCGACTGGCGTACAGTTGGCCAAGATCGCCTCACGGCTGATGACCGGCAGGACCCTCAAGGAACTGCTTCCAGAGCAGGTGGCCGGCGGCAACGATCTCAGCACGGGTGAACACTTCTTTGTGAAGTCGCCTGTGTTCCCGTGGGGCAAGTTCCAGGGCGTCGACCCTGTGCTGGGGCCGGAGATGCGCTCCACGGGTGAGGTGATGGGGGTGGGCAGGACCTTTGGCGAGGCGTTTGCCAAGGCGCAGCTTGCGGCGGGTCAGCGCTTGCCCACCGAGGGAACGGTCTTCTTTAGCGTGAACGCCCACGACAAGCTGGTGCTGGCCCCATTGGCGCGACGGTTTGTGGACATGGGGTTCAAGCTGGTGGCCACGCATGGCACCGCCGATGTGCTGGAAGCCGCTGGGATGCAGGTAGAGCGCATCTTCGCCGTCAAGGAGGGCCGGCCAAATGTGGTGGATCTGATCAAGAGCGATCGGATTCAGCTCATCGTGAACACGCCCAGTGGCCAGATGAGCGTCTTCGATGAGGCGGCGATTCGAAGAGCAGCGGTAAGCGCAAGGCTGGCCACGATTACCACCTTGGCGGCTGCGCGAGCGGCAGCCGATGGAATTGAGGCTTTGCAGAAGGGTGAGTATCACGTGGAGTCGTTGCAGGATCTGCACGCAGCCAGGGCGTAACGCTGAGTGTGGCGTGAGGGATTTCGCCCTTGCCGTACCCGGACAAGCCACCTCCCGCGTCGGCTACGCTCCATGAGATGAGGCCTTACCCCACGCTTAGACATAAGCGGCGAGGTCGTTGGCTATCCGCTCAACTTCGCCACGAAGTTCACTAAGGCCCCTGATAAGCGGGTAGAGTTTTCGAGTTCCGAACTGCCCGAAAGCTATGCCGGGTCCGATGTGGACCCGCTTCTTCAGCGCGTTGACACGGGCAATGTCCTCGAAGGTCGGCTCCTTGTGCTTCTGGGACTCTTCCGCTCGCTGCTGAAGCGCGGGCTGACTATTCGGAATGCTTGCAATCGCAGCGGATGAGACGAGCACGATCTCCCGATGCTTCTCGAACCTGTCGAGGTCGTGAAGGATCAGAAGAAGGTGGTCCTCAGCTTTGTCGCCAGCCTTGTAGGGCTGGCACTTCTCGATCTGAGCCCTGATCTCCGGATTGTTAATTCCTTGTATTTTCTTCTTGTAGTCTTCGTACTTCTTGTTTCCTTTCGGATCGCAATCGAAGATCGGATACCCAATTTCTCGGTCCTTAGTTTTCCTCGAATTGTCGTCCGACAGAGCCCAGACGGCGTGGTCCAGACAGGAGCGAAGATGGTGGATGATCTCTCCGGTCAGCACGGCGAAACGGAGCGGAATTGGGCGATGCTGGTGATATTTGACCGCTGCCGGCCATTCATTGCTATCGGGTTCAGGTAGGACCGGGTATTCTCCGTCTTGAAAGAACAGTTTAATCTCGCGCTCAAGGTTGCTGATAGACTCGTCTGCCCGCTTTAATTTCTCCGCAATTCCCGCGAACCGGTGCCTGGGATCGTCTTGCCAACTCATCGGCTAAGCATAACACTCGATGAAGGCAAGTCTCGTGCTCGCGGCCATGACTGAGCAAGTTTCGGGGAGAATCAGTTTCCCCGCCCGGGCCGATAGATCAGCGACTGGTAGATATGCGCGCAGGGCTGGCCGTTGGTGCAGATCACATCCAGTTCAGCCAGGCCGCTGGAGTTGGCGGCGACCGCCTTGGCTACCGGGTCGCCCTGGATGGCGATGACGTAGGCGGCGTACTTGGCCGGGTCCGTCAGAGCCGTCTTCCATTCCTGCTGGTCGTCTTCACTGATCATGCTGCGCAGATCGCGGCCGGCGTCCTGCACGGCGCCGACGTGGTCGGTGAGCGACATCATCACGGGTACGTTCTTCGGCAACTCTTCCAGCGCATAGGCGAGGTTGGCTTCCAGCGTCATCCGAGTGGTGGCGTTCACCGCGGCCTCTTGCAGCACCAAAGGGGTGAGGTGCATCATCACGATGCAGTTGGCCGCGCATAACACCATCGCCGTGGGTTGCCACAGCGTTCCAATCAGCCGCTCGCCGGCCGCTCGCCGTAACTTGAGCCAAACCTCCAGACGTTCTGCGGCCAGCGCTGCAAAGACCGCCAAGGCCGGCAAAAGTTCCATCCCGTAGCGGGAGTTGTAGTAGGCGTGGGGCCAGATCTGGGGGATGAAGATGGGAACGGAGCTGTAGGCGATGGCGTAGGTATAGAAGGGCAGCGGAATCCAAAGCAGAAGAGCGAGGAACTCCCCGCGGCTGTGAGCCGCACTCTCCGCGCGGCGGCGCACAGCGATCCAGAGTCCGTAGAGCGCTGCGGCCATCAGGCCAAAGCCGGTCTCCCAGGCGGCTGCGTCCACCTGCGCGGTGCGGGTAAAGAACAACGCGGACCAGCCCATGTTGTGCCAGCCCCGGTAGTGCTGGCCAGGGGGCGCGGTGCGCCGCTCAATCTGTTTGGCAGAGTAGGGTCCGCGCAGAAAGTCCAGCCAGTCGCCTTCGAAGTGGGCGTTGTACCAGAACCAAAGCACCGGGCCGATGGCCACAAACACCGTGAACAGCACGAACCATGGCGTCATGCGGCGGCGCACATCCGGCGCGCTGCGCCACAGGTTCCAGGCGAAGCACAGCCAGATCACCGCGCCGATCACCCAGCCGTCGTAGCGCGTAAAAACCTGCCCCAGGATGAGCAGCCCGGCCAGCATCATGCGCGCGCGGGCTAGCGTCAGATCTCCCTGACGCAGGGCCGCGATGGATTCCATGGCAGCCACCACGGACCAGATGAAGAGCGCCAAAAACAGCGCTTCCGTCATGGCGGTGGTGGAAAGATAGAGCAGGTTGGCGTTGAGCGCGTAGAACGTTGTGGCCACCAGCGCCCAACGCATTCGCATCATGCGCCGCGCCAGCCGCCATATGCCGGCCACACTGGCCGCGTAGCTCAGCATGGACATGGGAGCCGCCGCCAGGCCGGTCTGCCACATGCGCAGATTCATAATGAAGGGAAGCATCAAAAGATGCGGCAGCGGAAGCCAAACGCTGCCGAGCTGCGCCAGGCCCGGCCAGCGCGCATCCAGGATGCGGCGGGCAATGGCCAGGTGCGCCACCGCATCGCCGTACAGCAAAAGGAAGCTTTGGCGGTAGCAGATGTACAACGCCACAAAGGCCAGAACAACCCCGGCCGCGAAAAATGGATAAGTTTCGCCCGGTACGGCCGGGCTCACCGTCTCCGGATCGACCTGGACCCAGATGCGCGCCTCGCTCTGGGAGCCCCGGTTTCGCAGCTTGTTCGGGCTCCGGTTCGCAAGCAGTTTGCCTTGAGGCGTCTCGCTGGGCCGGCCCTCCGCAGTGTTGGGGGAAGTGGGCAAAAGGAGCTCTGCATCCTTGCCCTGCTCGTGAAGCGGGGCATCATTCGGTTCTGACTTTGATCTTGGCATAGAGGGATGGAAGGGTTAAAGGAGTTCCAGGGAAGCGGAGGCCTTGCGCCGGCTCGGCAGCCGCCGCGCCGAAGATCGTCTGAAATCATTCCGGCCTATCGTGGGGAGGGCGCGCCGTTTCCAGGTGGCACGTCCTGGTTTCATTTGAGCCTCCTTGGGAAGTTGTTGAGAGGGGAGTTGTTGAAAGATCGTGTGACCGAGCAAATCTCCCAATCGATTGCGTCTGCCCGTTCTCCACTTCACCATCCGGGGGGCGTCTTGCGGGCTGCTTCGGCCCGATTCCGGGAAATGCTCACAGGTGGGATATCTCCCTGAGTTCGTCGAATCGTCGATCGATCTCCTCCCGGGTGGTACGCTGCAGGCGTTCGGCGCCGAAGTCCTCCACAGAGAGCGACCCCAGAGCGCAGCCGTAGAACATGGCCTTGCGGAAGACGTCCGGGGTGAGTTGCTTCTGCGAGGCGATGTAGCCAAAGAAGCCGCCCGCGAAGGAGTCACCTGCGCCGGTTGGATCCACTACATCTTCCGTCGGCGTGGCTGGGGCGCGAAAAAGCTTGTGCTGCTTGCCGTTACCGAAGCTGCTCGGCGAGAAGAAAGCCGCCGAGCCGTGTTCGGCATACTTGACTACCAGCGACTTGGGGCCGAGTCCAAGCACTCCCCTGGCCGCCCGGACGTTGTTGGTCTCGCCACTCAGCATGCGGGCTTCATGATCGTTGATCACCAGCACGTCCAGTTCGCGGAGCACCTTCAGCAGGTTCTGGCGATGCGCGGAGATCCAGTAATTCATGGTATCTCCGGCTACCAGCTTCACTCCCGGCATCTGGCTGCGCACGCGTTCCTGCAACACCGGATCGATATTTGCGAGGAAGAGGTACTCGGTATCCAGGTAGCTGGTTGGAATCTTGGGGGCAAAGTCGGCGAAGACGTTCAGGTCGGTGGCCAAAGTGTCGGCCGAGCTCAGATCCCGCATGTAGCTTCCGCTCCAGTGGAAGCTCTTACCCGGAACATGCTCCAGACCGGCAGTATCGATGCCGCGAGAGGTGAGCACGGCCTCATGTTCGGGGAGAAAATCTTCACCGACCACGCCTACCACGCGGACCTTGGTGAAGAAGCTGGCAGCCAGGGCAAAGTGCGTAGCGGCGCCACCCAGCACGCGCTCCCGTCTTCCGCTGGGGGTCTCCAGAGTGTCGAATGCTACGGAACCAACAACCAGAACGGACAAAGTTTCTCCTTTTTCGTTCTTTTCTCATTTGTCTCCAGCTTCTTTCGCTGCCAGTCAGGCACGGGCGGAAACCGGATTTTCCAGCTCTGCACCGCTGTGGCGGCAGAGCGACAGCGCTACCAGTACTTGCCGAAGAGCAGTTCCAGCCTGACCCTGGTCTCGGCCGGAATGGCGGAGCGATCGGTCATGATGGCGAACTTTGCCGCAGTCTGTGCCGGGCTGGCGCTCAGGTCAGAGGGCATCCGGCGAACCGCCGCCTTGATCACCTTCTGAGCGTTACCGGAGTTCTGATGCATCACCGCGACGATCTGCTCCACGGTAACCGCGTCATGACCGTCAAACCAGCAGTCATAGTCGGTCACCATGGCAAGGGTTGCATAGCTGATCTCGGCCTCCCGAGCCAGCTTGGCCTCCTGGAGATTGGTCATGCCGATGACGTCCGCTCCCCAGGAGCGATACAAGTTTGACTCAGCGCGGGTAGAGAACTGCGGACCTTCCATGCAGACGTAGACGCCCCCGCGCTTGCCGACCACCCCCACCTCGGCGCAGGCCTGGGCAAAGACATCGCTGACGATGGGGCACACCGGGTCTCCAAAGCCGATATGGCCCACAACGCCATCTCCAAAGAAGGTGCTGGAGCGGGCAAAGGTTCTGTCAATGAACTGGTCGGGGATGATGAACTCGGTGGGCTTGTGCTCCTCCTTCAGACTGCCAACAGCGCTCACGGACAGGATGCTGGAGACGCCAAGCCACTTCATGGCGTAGATGTTGGCGCGGAAGTTCAGTTCTGAGGGCAGAATCCGATGGCCTTTGCCGTGGCGCGCGAGGAAGGCGACCTGACGCCCCTCGATGGAGCCCAAAAGAAATACCTCGCTAGGATCGCCGAAGGGGGTCGGGATCCGGTGTTCGCTGACGTTGGTCAAGCCGTCCATGTTGTACAGCCCGCTACCACCGATGATGCCGATCTCTGCTTTGGCCAAATTCTGTCTCCCCTGCACTGCTGCCGCTTGGCTGCCTTCTTCGTCACACTTGCCTGAAACCTGCGCCTGACCTGCTCCGCCGCGACTTGCCTCGCCCGGCGTTCGGGGAGGGCGGCAGCGCATGATTTCAGTTCTTTTAGCAGTATATCGTTCACCCCCGGCTTGGTGCGTGTGTTCCCTCATGCCCTCCGGATGCATGAGCCTGGCAAGAGTCTCTCGCAGAGTGAACGCTTGCCGGGGCACAGAGGGCGTTTGAACGCCGGGAGCGAGCCGACTGCCTGGAGGGAGACCGCAAGAAATCCCGGTTTGATGGGTCAGTTCAGGAGGAGAATAGAAAAAAGGTCATCCGGATGGGAAGGACCGGGAAGAGGGAAGTGCGTGGCATTTGAAGGTTTGCGGGATTGGATGAAGGCGTTGGAGAAGGCAGGAGAACTGAAGCGTGTCCGCGCCGAGGTTTCGCCCATTCTGGAGATGGCGGAGATTGCAGACCGTGCCGCCAAGTCCGGCCGCGGCGGCACAGGCGCCGGTGGCCCAGCGCTGCTGTTTGAGAACGTGACCGGTTACAAGGGAGCGCAGGTTCTGATGAATCAGTTCGGCAGCGAACGCCGCATGCGGCTGGCGCTGGAGGTGGACTCCCTGGACGATGTGGCCAAACGCATCGAGACGTTGCTCCATCCGGTGGCGCCCAGCGGAATCATGGACAAGCTCAAAATGTTGCCTTTGCTGGCCGAGGTCGGCAGCTTCTTTCCCAAGACGGTTGACGCCCGTAAGGCTCCTTGCAAGGAAGTCATCCTGCGTGGCGAACAGATCGATGTGCTGCAGTTCCCCATTCTGCAGACCTGGCCCCAGGACGGGGGACGCTTCATCACGCTGCCTTGCGTAACCACCCGCGATCCTAAATCCGGCAAGCGCAACCTGGGCATGTACCGTATGCAGGTCTATGACGGCAAGACGACAGGCATGCACTGGCAACGCCAGAAGAACGCCGCCGAGCATCTGCGCGAGCGGCTGCGGGCGACAACGTCGGCGAGAGCCGACCAGGTGGAGCTGATGGCCATGACCGCCGGCGGGACGGCAGCGGCTCCGCCCGGAGCGATTCCGCCGCAGGTGGCGGCGCGCATCCACGGCGAACGGATGGAAGTTGCCGTAGCCATTGGCACGGACCCTGCGACAACCTTCTCGGCGATCGTTCCCGCACCGCCCGAGGTGGAAGAGTACCTGATCGCCGGCTTTCTGCGCCAACGGGCCGTAGAGCTGGTGAAGTGTGAGACGGTGGACCTGGAGGTTCCAGCCCACGCTGAGATCATCCTGGAGGGCTACGTGGATCTGGCGGAGCTACGCACCGAGGGCCCCTTTGGCGACCATACCGGTTTTTACACCATGCGGGATGAGTATCCGGTCTTCCATATCACCTGCATCACGCACCGCAAGGATCCCATCTACGCCGCCACCATCGTCGGCAAACCGCCGATGGAGGACGCCTGGATGGGCAAAGCCGTGGA
>JAKART010000051.1 GCA_021819255.1 Acidobacteriota bacterium | reverse complement strand
TGCACTCCACGACGCCGCCCAGCTCGAGCACCCGCTTGCGCGCCTTCACCATCAGTGGATGATCCGCTTTCCAGCCCATCAACTTCAGCGCCAGATAACACTTCACGCCATAGTTGACATTGCTGGGACCGCCGGGATACAGGCTCCATCCGCCATCTTCGTTCTGGTGGCGAAGAATCTCATTCACCGCGCGCTCCATCCGGCCTCGGTCTCCGGTGCCCAGCAGCGTGTGCATGAAGATGTAATCAGACTCCAGCATGGAGTCGGCTTCCAACTCCGCGCACCAGTATCCAAGCTCGTGCTGCTGGCCCAAAAGCCAGTTGGTCGCAGCTTCGATACCTTCGCTGATCCGTTCTATTGCGAGGTCGATCCGCCCAAATCGCGGCTGTGCCATGGTCTGCGGATTGGGTCTTTGTTTACTCATAAATTCCAGAGAATCATTCCGCTCTGCCACTCATCTGGCTCGCGCGCGCCAGACTGATCTGTCCCAGGCGGTCCCAATTCCTGGCTCCATCCGAAAAACACGCATTTCAATACGATGCTGACTGATGATCAGCGCCGGAATCCTGCTCATAGAGAAGCGCCGGGCGCCGACGTGGGCGCCGATGCAATCGCGGAGACGATCTCCTCCGGTAGGCCGAACCGTACGTTCTCCGGCATGACTTCCACCTCTTCTACAGAGCCGTATCCCTTGCTCTGCAAATAGGCAATGACCTCCTGCACCAGAATCTCGGGTGCGGACGCGCCAGCCGTGATGGCAACCGTCTGCACGCCTTCTAGCCACACTGGTTCAATATCATCTGCTTTATCAATCAGATAGGACTGCGTCCCGATCTTCTGCGAAACTTCCACCAGCCGATTGGAGTTGGAACTGTTTCGCGATCCCACCACCAGCACCAGATCCGCCTCATGCGCGACGTTCTTTACTGCCGACTGGCGATTTTCCGTGGCGTAACAGATGTCCTGAGCATGGGGACCCACAATCTCCGGAAACCTCTTCTTCAGCGCCTCGATCATGTAGCGCGCCTCATCGAGCGAAAGTGTCGTCTGGGTCAGATAAGCAACCTTCTTGGGGTCCTCAACCACCAGATCTTCCACCTCCTTCACCGTCGAGACCACCTGAGTGACATCCGGAGCTTCCCCCTGCGTCCCCTGAATCTCCTCATGATCGCGATGCCCCACCAGCACCAGCGAATACCCCTGCTTGGCGAACTTGACGGCCTCAAGGTGCACCTTGGTAACCAAAGGGCAGGTCGCGTCGATCACCTTCAGATGCCGCTGTCGGGCTCCGTCCCGCACGGCCGGGCTCACCCCATGGGCGGAATAAATCACCCGCGCCCCTTCCGGCACCTCGTCCAATTCATTGACAAAGATGGCGCCCTTCTGGGCTAAATCATTCACTACGTAGCTGTTATGTACAATCTCTTTGCGTACATAGATCGGCGCGCCAAAGGTATCCAGCGCAATCTGTACGATGTCAATGGCGCGCACCACCCCGGCGCAAAAGCCCCGCGGCTTCAGCAACAGAACTCGTTTGGTGGCAGTTTTGCCCTGGTTCTTACGGACGCTGTCGGCAGACACGGAAGGTTGACTCACCCTTCAAGTATACCTTCTTCATCCCTCTCGCGGCTCTGATTTCCCCACGAGCCCGGGAGGAATCAAACCGTCGAACCGCACCCAGCTCCCTATCTTCGCCGCCCTTGCGGCGACCGCGAAACCGGCTGAAAATTCCCGCTCCAGAAAGTTGCGTAGACCATTTTCCCTGATGATGGGTGTACGGAAGCGGGCGTTCAGTGGCGTTTTCATTGAGGAAAACGCCCACAGGAGTCGTTCCCCTTGCTTACACCTTCAGGGAAAATGGTCCAGTCGCAAAGATCTCACCCATTCCAAATCCGGCATTCCCCTCTTCAGACCACTCTGCTGGCCTTCAGCATCTGCTCGGCATGCCGCAGACTGGTCTCCGTCAGGCTGGCTCCAGAGAGCATTCGTGCAATCTCCTCCACTCGCTCCTCCGGCGTCATCTGCCGAATCCCGGTATGCGTTCTTCCTGCCCGCTCTATCTTCTCGATCAAAAAGTGCTGGTCCGCAAACGCCGCAATCTGCGGAAGGTGAGTGATACAGATCACCTGCTGCGATCGGGAGAGCGTCTTCAGCTTTTGCCCTACCGCTTCCGCCGCACGTCCGCCAATCCCGATGTCGATCTCGTCGAAGATCAGTGTCCGGGGCAACGCCGTCCTTCCCCGCCGTAAACCGGCTCCGCCCCCTGCCTCCACACTCACCTTCAGAGCCAACATCACCCGACTCATCTCACCTCCGGAGGCGATCTCGGTCAGCGGCCTCAAGGGCTCCCCGGGATTGGTCGCAATCCGGTACTCCACCCGGTCCCATCCGGACGCCGTCCACTCCCGAGGGTTCTCCCGACCGGCATCCGCCACCTCCACCTCGAACCGGGCTTGCATGGCCAGATCGTTGATCTGCCGCTGGCCGGCCTTGGCCAGCCTTGCGGCCGCCGCCCTTCTGTCAGCCGTGAGCCTCTCGGCCGCCTCGATGTACCGCGCAGCCAATGCGGCCAACTCCCGCTCCAACTCCGCCAGGCGAGCATCCCGGCTCTCCATCTCTTCCAACTTCGCCGCCAGATCCTGCGCAAACTCCATCACCTCGGCCAGAGTGCCGCCGTACTTTCGCTTCAACCGTTCCAGCACCGCCAGCCGGTCTTCGATCTCCACCAGACGCTCCGGCGAAGCCGCCACTCGGCCCTCAAAATCCCGCAGCGCCGCGGCAGCATCCTCCACACTCGCCTTGGCAGCAGCCAACTGTTGCGCCGTCTCCCGGAAGGACTCGTCGAATCGCGCCAGATCTTCCACATGGCGCAGCGCCCCTCCCAACAGGGCCTCTACGGAGACTTCAGCCTCATAGAGCAACTCGCGGGCGGCAACGGCCGACGTATAAAGCCGCTCCGAGTTCGCGAGCACCCTCTTTTCAGCCTCCAGGCGCTGGTCCTCGTCCGGGTTCTGAATCTCCGCCATGGTAATTTCCCTGGACTGGAAGCTCCACAGATCCAGGAGCCGCAAACGGTCTTGCTCCTGGCCGCGCAGCGCCTCGATCTTCTCCTGCCGGTCCCTCCATTGCGTATAGGCTGCCCGCACCTCCTCGCTGCTGATCCCAGCAAAACGGTCCAGCAGGAGCTGCCGTTGCGCGCCGTCAAAGGCTACCAGCGTCTCCGACTGAGCATGCACCAGCGCCAGCTCTGGAGCCAGCAGCCGCAGCACCCCCACCGTCGCTGGTTGATTGTTCACAAACACCCGCCCTTTACCGCTGCTCGCGATCTCGCGCCGCAGGAGAATTTCGTCTCCCTCCGGATCAATCCCATTGGCCTCCAAAATCTCCTCCGCCCCCGGCGTGCTCTCAAAAACACAACCCAGCACTGCCCGTTCGGCACCAAACCGAACCACGTCGCAGGAGGCTTTGCCGCCCAGGAGCAGCGCCAGCGCATCAATCAAGATCGACTTGCCGGCTCCCGTCTCGCCCGTCAGCAGGTTCAGCCCCGGTCCAAAGACCGCCACGGCATGGTCCATCACGGCATAGTTCTCAGCGCGGAGCTCTAGCAGCATGTTTGGTCTCTTTCACGCAAGAGCATAGCAGGAGCCGCCACCTTTCCCGCGCTGGTCTCGGAAACTTTTGTGCTACCCACGGCCAGGCGCGGTCCGTTGGGCGAAGTCCCCCCTAAAATATCGCAAAGCGAGAATCTTTTCAGATTCCCCTATCCACACTTCACAGCCAATTACACTTGAGATTGACGCCTATGACACTGCTCGCCTTCGCTCTCCTCCAGCAAGACATCAATCAGGCTTCCAACAGCTTGCCCCTTGGACCCGCTCCCGCCGGCCAGTCTTCCAGCGCTTTGGTTGAGATCCTTCATAACAGCGGGGTCACTGCCGATGCCGTGCTGCTCATCCTGTTGATCATGAGCGTCCTCTCCTGGGCGGTAATGCTCTCCAAGTGGAGATCTTTCAAGGCCGCTGACCAGCAAAATCGCCGCTTTCTGCGCGCCTTCCGCAAGTCCGGACGGCTGAGCGAAATCGCCGCCATCTCCGAGCAGTTCAAACCCAGCCCGCTGGTGGCCGTGTTCAACGAGATCCATGAAGAGTACCAGCGCCAGAGCGGGGGCCGCGGCACGCCGCCCAATCCCCAGGGCCTGGAGCGCGCTGCGCAAACCGCCTCCAGCGAGGCTCTCACGCTGATGGAGCGGCGTATGAGCTGGCTGGGCACCATCGCGCAGACTGGCCCGTTCGTGGGGCTCTTTGGCACAGTCATGGGCATCATCGACGCCTTTCACGGGCTGGGCACGGAGGGAGCGGCCACCCTGCGCGCCGTCGCCCCAGGCATCTCGGAGGCTCTGGTCACCACCGCGGCCGGGCTGATCGTCGCCATCCCCGCGGTCATGGGCTACAACCAGCTAACCAGCCGGCTGCGCGAGTTCGCGGCTCGTATGGACGACTTTGGCCGGGAGCTGCTCAACGCCATTGAGAACGCCGCGCTCTACCAGCCAAGCTCTTCATCGCCATCCTCAGATGATCTCCGCCGGAGGCCCTAGCCATGGCTTTCAGCGCCAACGGAAAGACCCAGACCGCCATGGCCGACATCAATATCACGCCGTTGGTCGACGTGGTGCTGGTTCTGCTGCTCATCTTCATGCTCACCGCGCCGGTGTTGCAAAGCGGCATTCAGGTCGCCGTGCCGCATACCCGCATGGTCAAACAGCTTACGGAGGTTCACCTGGTCGTCACCATCGACAAGGAGCAGAATGTCTACCTCCAGGACAAGCCGGTGAATGTCCACGATCTGCCGGCCTTGCTGGAGGCCAACCCTAAAAATCAAAAGAACGTAGTCTACGTCCGCGCCGACCAGTCCGTTCCCTTCGGCGCCTTCGCCTCCGTCATGGATGCGGTCAAACAGGCCGGCATCATGAACATCAGTATCGTCACTCAGCCGCTACGGCGATAGCCCATCGCAGACCGGTGGGACTGCCGTCGCGGATTGCCCGCTCCTGAAAGGACCCGGGCGGTAGCAACCCGGCGCCTTGACCTGCTTGGAAATGTCCATCCACTCAGGCCCTGACGTCTTCAGCATCCGGCAACCGCAAGCAACTGCGCAGGACGAAAACGACCATGAGCATGCAAGCCCTATCACGCGACCTGCCGAATGATCGAATCGGCAGCGGCCTGGCCGGCGCCATTGCTCTGCATCTGGTGATCGCAGTCGTGTTGCTCGGCCTGGGCCTGTACCTCAACCAATCGACGAACAACTTCGGCGAGCACACATCTTCGGTGGGAGCCATCCAGGCATCCATGGTGTCCGCTATCCCTTTGCCCCAGAAGTTCAAGCCGGTGCAGAATCAGGTTCTGGCGCCTCAGCAGGCCAGCCAAGCGGCGCTGCCACCCCCCAAAGCGGAGGCAGCGCCTCCGCCGCGCGAGACCGACATCGAGATCAAGCGCAAGACCCTTCCCAGGAAGGTTGCTCCCGTTTCTACGCCGCCGCCACCCAGGCACCCCCAGCCCACACCTCCTAGCCCCAAGGCCCAGACGGGTGAAAACGCCATGCAACTACCTGAAGCCACCCTGCAGACCGCCAACGGAACCGCCACGGTTACCGTTCAGAGCCGAACCCTGGGAGAGCGTTATGGTTGGTACATTCAGATCATCAGTCAAAAAGTCCAGCAGTATTACTCGCAGCAGTATCCGGACCCACGCAGCTCCGCGGGTAGAAGTGTCACAATCACCTTTTACGTGGATAATGGCGGCGCTCCAACCCGCGTTCGCATCCAAACTCCCAGCGGCTCACCCACTCTGGATAGCGCCGGCATGCGAGCCGTGGAGGAAGTAGACACCTTTGGTCCCAACCCCGCCAACCAGCCGATTCCCATCGAATTCACCTTCAACTATCACAAATGACCTTCGAGGCTCCCAGTCTGAAGCAGATTTTCCTCATCTCGAACCAGCGCTCACGCTCGTCGGCGGCTTTCGCGAGCGCGGGAAACCGGCATGCCCACCGCCTTCGCCCCGGATGCCCGCTTCCACACCCATCAAGCCGCCACCCGGCGTGAATTACAGTTGATCGATCCCTGCATCTTTTTGGAGTGATGATGTCCTTTCAAAAGATCCATCCTGCACCCATCTCCCGCCATGGCCTGCTCAGGCTCATGACCGCGCTGCTGCCAGTCCTCTCTTTACCCTGGACCAATCCCTTGCTCGCGCAGGATTGGGTTCATTTAACCGCCGGCAACAACAACTCTGAGGTTCGTCTGGCCGCGGCTAACTTCGAACCCATCGCCGGCGACCCGACGACCCTGGTGGACAAGCAGACCTTTGACACGGTTCTGTTCTCGGATCTGTCCAGCGCCGGCATCTTCGCGATGGTCTCCAAGAGCCTGGCTCCGCAGGCTACCCCTGGCTCGCCCTCTGAGATCAATTTGGGGCTTTGGGCTCAGGCCCCTGCCAGCGCCGCCATGGTGGCCTTTGGCAATATCAGCATCCAGAACGGCAACCTGGTGGCCAACGGCTTTCTGGATGACACGCGAAACTCCCAGTATCCGCAGGTCTTCGCCAAACAGTACGTCGCACCGGCGAGCGACCAGTCCGCCCGCGAGCTCGCCCACCAGTTCGCCGACGACATCATCTTTCGCCTGGGCGGCGGCGTACCCGGCATCGCCGAATCCAAAATCTTCTACGCGCAGCGCACCAGCAGCGGCGACAAGGAGATCTGGATGATGGACTACGATGGCGCCGACAAAGTGCAGCTTACCCACCTGGGCGAGGACTCCATCTCCCCGGCTGTCTCACCCGACAACTCTTTGGTCGCCTTCAGCACCCTTACCCACAATGGCTTTGAGCTGCGCATGTACTCTTTGCTGCTGGGCCGTCTGGTCCACTTCACAGATGTCGGCAGCGCGAATGTATCCCCCGCTTGGGCTCCAAACGGCCAGCAACTGGCTTTCTCCTCCTCACGCTCCGGGAGTTCGGAGATCTGGGTCTCCGATCCCCAGGGATCTCTTTGGCGTCAAATCACGAACTACGGCGGTCTGGATGTCGCCCCTTCCTGGAACCCCAAAACCGGTACTCAGATCGCCTTCATTAGTGGTCGAACCGGCCTGCCCCAGCTCTACATCATGGATGCGGACGGCTCGGGCGTCACACGGATGACCGACGGCGGCTATGCAACCTCCCCATCCTGGTCGCCCAACGGTCAGTTCATCGCCTTTGCCTGGGACCGCCACTACGGCCCTGGCGCTCCAGGAGGCCAGGACATCTACGTCATGGAAGTTGCCACCAAACGATGGATTCAACTCACCCACGACATTGGCCGCTGCGACTTCCCCACCTGGAGCCCGGATGGCCGTCACATCGCCTTTGCCAACTCTCCCGATGGCCACGACAACCACACCCGCATCGTGTCCATGCTCGCCGACGGCACCCAACAGAAGAAGCTCACCAGCTTCGGAGCTGACATGCCCAACTGGAGCTGGAAGTAAAGGAATCTCCATGTCACAGAGAAGCCACTGCCGATCGCCGAAGCCCCTGGAACCAGACCGAGAAACCAACCGGGACGCAAACCACAGCGCCCTGCGCCGGGAGGCATACGATCCTGGAGTGCCTCCGCAAAGTCACAACAGGGCTCCTTGATCGTGAATTGCGATCAGCCTGACGAGTTTTGCACAACGAATCGCGTCACGATATATGTGGTCTAATACAAGGCAATTTCTGATTTAATAGAGCTACTTCACCCCAAGCAGCACTACGCCCGAACTACACGAACAAAAGAGGACCCTTATGATCGCTCATCGCAAGTCATTTCGGAATAAGACCGCCTTGGTCGCAACCCTCGCCATGTTGGCAGCGGCAGGTTGCCACAAGAAGCAGGCTGCGCCCCCTCCCCCCGCAGCCATGGCTCCTCAAACTGTAGCTCCGCCCACCGCATCGATCACGGCGGATCCGATGTCGATTGATCTTGGTCAATCCGTCGTACTCAACTGGCGCACCACCAACGCGACCAGTGTGAGCATCGATGGCATCGGTCAGGTTCCTGTCAACGGAACCCAGACGGTTTCCCCCTCGAGCTCCACCAACTTCCACCTGGTCGCCACCAACTCAGGTGGAACGACAGAGGCCAATGTTCGCGTGACCGTTCGCGTGCCGGAAGTTCCCGCAGCGCCCACCAACAACGTGAGCTCCGAGGCTGACTTCCACAATCACGTGCGCGATATTTTCTTTGCCTACGACAGCTACGATCTCTCCTCGGATGCCAAAGCGTCCATCTCCGATGCTGCCGCCTACCTCAACGCCCATCCGGACATCAAAATCCTGATCGGCGGCTACTGCGACGATCGCGGCTCGGCTGAGTACAACATCACCCTCGGAGAGAACCGCGCCAACGCCGCCAAGACAGCTCTGGTTGCCGCTGGAGTGGATGGCGGTCGCATCCGCGTCGTCAGCTATGGCAAGGAGAAGCAGTTCTGCACGGAAGATACAGAGAGCTGCTGGCAACAAAACCGCCGCGACCAGTTCTCCATCGATCAATAAAGTGGATGTACGGACCGACGCTGCGACCTTCATGGGCATGTTCCCAAGTTTTACCCCAGCAGGCTCGCCGGCTGGGGTAAAAGTGAAAACGCCACTGTCGGCAGACTGCGGAAGACGGTCAGCACAGAAGCTTTTATGAGCGCGCCTTCTTGGGGACCGCGCCGGATCTCATGCAACGCGTGAGATCCGGCGCGGTTCTTCTTGCTTTTCGTCTCGGCTCCCTTTCCTCCTGCTTGCCCACCTTCCCACTCATCGGTGAGGGCTGCAATTGGTTGTCGGGAGCTTCTTGCGAGGCTTCCCACAGCCCCTTGATGCAGCGGCGACCGCTCCTTTTCCTCTGGTACAGCCCCAATGCGGAGGCTGTTAACCTCGTCGTCAACGTCGTTAGATAGGAGCAGCCCCATGGATCGCTGTCACGCCCGGAGGCGGAGTGAAGGTGAACTCGCTCTCCGGCGCCGGTGCATTCTCGCGGATGTCCGTGAAGGTAAACGTCGTCTCCGCCCCATCGGCATCTACAATCCGCAGCGCGTGGATCTGCCCCTGCGCATCCGCTGTAATTTCCATCGACTGCACCGATTTTTCCATTCCACGCGGTACGCCGGAGAGAGTGTATCCTCCCGGAACAAGCGTCAGGGTAAGCCCCTTCAACTCCTTAGCGATCTCCGTGTGCCCCAGCAGGAAGCGAAGGGGCGAGCGAAAATCGTCCAAATCTTTAGCCGGCGTTCGCTCTGCCTCCGCATCGCCCGGCGTGTAGCTGATGGCGAACCTACCGTTCAGGACAAAGATCTTTCCCGAGGGAGCATCATAGGCCCAGCGCATCCTGCCCGGTCTGCTCAGGGTCAGCGTTCCGGTCTCGGAACGGTCAATCCCCATGCCGCGATAGCGCTCGGTAAATCGCGCGGTAAGGGAGCGGAGATGGTTATAGTGCGTATCTACCCGATGCGCCAACTGGGCTGGCGATGGAACTGGCCCAGCCGCCAAGGCCGTCGCCACGCCGGCAATCATGGATGTTACCGTGGCAAATACCGGTAGGAGCTTTCTCGAGACCAAAGTCAATATCCAATCGAAGAGATTCCAGAGAAACCAGGAAACCTGGCGCTGTTCACCAGCGAACTCTGCTCTCTGGTTTAAAACCAATCAGCCTGGGCATTCCTCAAGACCGAAGATCTGGGCGATTCGCCTGCTGCACCATCTCCACCAGCATCTGCCGGGTCTGCTGAGCGTTGGCAACCTCACGGGGAAAGTTGATCCGCTGGCCTTTGA
>JAKART010000050.1 GCA_021819255.1 Acidobacteriota bacterium | reverse complement strand
TTCCGCTCACAATGGCTCAACAAGCCTTCCACATACGACAGACTCCGCTCCCGCACCTCCGAACGCGGAAACAGATCCCCCAATCGCTGGTGCACCTGCACCAACTCCTCCCGCCATCTTCGGATCGTCTTCTCCATCTGGCTTGCGGAACACACGCCTGAGCACCTACAGCTTAGGCCCTCCTCAGCCTTCCGGGCAACTGGTTAGTTACCGCTGTAGTACTAGACCATTTTCCCTGATGATGGGTGTACGGAAGCGGGCGTTCAGTGGCGTTTTCATTGAGGAAAACGCCCACAGGAGTCGTTCCCCTTGCTTACACCTTCAGGGAAAATGGTCTATCGCACCGGGGCATCCATCTCCGAGAAGTAGTTGGAGGGCTTCAGCAGTTCGCGTGGCTTGGAGCCTTCCGCCGGCCCCACCAATCCGTCCCGCTCCATCATGTCGATCAGATGCGCGGCGCGGCCGTAGCCGATGCGCAGACGGCGTTGCAGAAGCGAGGTGGAAGCCTTGCCAAACTCGAAGACCAGGCGCACAGCGTCGTCAAAGAGCGCGTCATCCTCCTCGCTCTCCGCCGCTGCCGACTCTCCCGCAGTTTTCTCTTCCTTGGGGCCTTCCAGGAAGCCATGCACGTACTCGGCCTCCCCTTGTTCCTTCCAGAACTCCGTGACGGCGGCAATCTCCTTTTCGGTGACAAACGGAGCATGCACGCGCTGCAGGCGGGAGGTGCCGGGAGGGAGAAAGAGCATGTCGCCGCGGCCCAGCAGGCTTTCGGCGCCGTTGGAGTCGATGATGGTTCGCGAATCCACTTTGGTGGCCAGGCGGAAGCTCATGCGGGTGGGCACGTTGGCCTTGATCAGGCCGGTGATCACATCCACGGAGGGGCGCTGCGTGGCCAGCACCAGGTGGATGCCCACGGCCCGCGCCATCTGCGCCAGCCGGGTGATGGCCTCTTCCACGTTGGCCCGGTCCAGCATCATCAGGTCGGCCAGCTCGTCGATGATGATCATGATGTACGGCAGCGGCTCCTGATTGACGTCCTCGAAGAGGTACTCGCTGCCGTGCTCAAAGAGCTTGTTAAACTGCTCGATGTTGCGCACGTGATTGGCAGCCAGCAGCTTGAGCCGGCGCTCCATCTCCCGCACCGCATTGCGCAGCGCGTTGGCGGCCAGTTTGGCCTCTGTAATGATGGGCGTAAACAGGTGGGGAATCCCTTCATACATGCCCAGTTCCACCCGCTTGGGATCCACCAGGATCATGCGCACCTGCTCGGGAGTGGACTTGAAGAGCACGCTCATGATCATGGCGTTGATCGCCACCGATTTGCCCGAGCCGGTAGAGCCGGCGATCAGGATGTGGGGCATGCTGGCCAGATCGCCGGTGACGATGCGTCCGCTGATGTCCTTGCCCAGGGCGAAGGCCAGCTTGCTCTTGCTCTGCGCAAAGCTCTCGCACTCGACCACCTCGCGCAGCCAGATGGTTTCGCGCTGGCGGTTGGGCACCTGAATGCCGACAGTCGATTTGCCGGGCATCCGTTCAATCAGGATGGACTCGGCGGCCATGGCCAGGCAGAGGTCGTCGGCCAGGCCAGTGACGCGGGAGTACTTGACGCCGGCATCGGGACGAAACTCAAAGGTAGTGACCACCGGCCCGGGATTGATCTGCTCCACGCAGCCGTCAACCCCGAACTCGGCGCACTTCTCCACCAGGGTGCGGGCCTCCTCACGCAGCTCGCTCTCGCGCACCTCGGCACGCTCTTCGGAGCGGTAGAGCAGGGAGCTGGGGGGCAGCTTGTAGCCACGCACGGACTTGGGGGTGATGGCGACGGCCATCAGGTTGGCATCGGCGCGCTGCCCAAAGGCGATGTTCTGGGCCGCGATGTCGGCCATCGGGGAGGGCATCGGGGGCAGCGCCGGAGAAGGAGCCGGGGAGGCCGCGGGGCCGCCCGCCGAAGGCCGCGCCAAAGACGAGGCCAAAGACGGAGCCTGCGGGGGCGCAGCAGGCGCCGGCGACCGGGAGAGAATCGGCGCAGGCGTGCGCCGTTCCGGTGCGTCCAGCCAGCCATCATCCTCGGTCTCACGCCGGGGCGGGTCGGCTTTTACGGGGAACGGAAGTCCGGGCTCGACGGCGCTCCCCAGCGGGGCGGCGGCTGCGGCCAGTTGTTCCGCAAACGGAGCTGCTGCCGCCGCGGCAACTTGCAATCCGGTAACCGGAGCCTCATCCACCATGGTGCGTGGAATCGACTGCCAGACCGAGGGCGCCCGCTGGCCGGCGTCGGGCTCTGAAGAGATTTCCTCCAGGCCCGGCTCGCCGGAAGCGCGGCGGCGGCCAAACCATGCAAAGAGGCTGGAAAGCAGCGAGCTGCCGGACTCCGCCTTCTGCTGCAGCTTCTTTTGCCGGTTCTCCTGCTCTTTGCGGGCCCTGGCGGCGGAGATCTCCCGTTTGGAGGCGAAATCCGAGTCGAAGTCCTCCGGCCCGCCGCTCCGTCTGCGGCTTCTCCAGCGGGTGTAACGCTCCGCCAGGCTGCGCACGAATCCAAAGTGCGAAGAGAACCAGGCTCCGGCCGTGGCGACCAGAAAGCTGGTGGTCAGGTAAAGCGAGAGGGCCACCATCAGGCCGCATACGGCCACGGCGCCGGGAAAGTTGGCAAAATGAGTGAGAACTCCCGCGAGCATGGCGCCCTCGACGCCGCAGATGGGCAATGCGCCTCGCCAAAGGAGATGTCCGGGCAGCAGGGCGACCAGCGCAGGGGCAAAGAACATCCACAACCCAAGGCCAGCCAGCTTCAGCCGTGTGGATCCAACCGCCAGGGATCGCATCCAGGCCAGCCCGATGCGAATCAGAGCCAGAGGAACAAAGAAGATCGCGACTCCCAGCGTCTGCAGCAACAGGTCCGCGGTATAGGACCCCGCCAGCCCCGCCCAGTTGTGCACCCCGCTGTGGGCCGCGCCACCCCCGACCGTGTTCAAGGAGGGATCCGCCGGGTTATAGCTCACCAAGGCAAGCAGCAGCAAGCCGGCGGAGACCAGAACGATCAGGCCGAGCATCTCATTGAGCCTGCGACTTCTGGTGGGGGAGTAGACCAGTCTCTGGGGTTTCATAGGGAATGTATGGCCACGGTTAAGCCAATCGCCGCTACGCTAGAGCCGCGCCGCCGATTGGCTGGGAATCACCGAACAACCAGAGCAACTCCATTGTTCCACGCCGTCCGGCGCCGTGCCTGCCTTCCTGAGGTGGAACCAGAGTGGTGACTCCAGGGCGCCGGGTCGCAGCAGCGGGGCGTCGCCGGGGCCGGCAGGCCCCAAGGGACTCAGAAGCCGAGATGATGCAGGTAGAAGACCACGCATCCTGCCAGCAGGCAGTAGATGCCGAACCAGTGCCACCGTCCATTCTCCAGCCAGGAGCTGAGCCAGCGCAGCGCGGCCAGTCCAGCCAGGAAGGAGAAGAACATGCCGAACAGCGCCGCCGTCCAGCCGGCGTGCAGGTTGATGGGCGGAGCGCCGGCTGGAACGGCGTGCGCGGCCTTCAACATCCGCCAGGCCTCGCGCGCAATCGCCACGGGAGTCAGGATGACCGCCAGCGCAAAGCTGAACTGCTCGGCTCGCCTCCGGCTGGCGCCGGTCAAAAGGCCGGCGGAGATCGTCGCGCCGGAGCGGGAGAAGCCGCGGAAGGGAAGACACAGTCCCTGGATGGCGCCCATCCATCCGGCCTGGGCAAAGGTGACGTTCTCCCCGGCGAGCACGATGGAGCGCTCATAGTCGGGCCGGGATCCGGCTGTACTGCGGGCGGAGGCCGAACGCTCCCTCAGGCCGGAGACGAGAATCAGAAGCCCGGCGGCCAGCAGCGCCGGTGCCACCAGGTCCAGCCGCGAGAACAGCATCTCGATCTCGCCTTTGGAGTGCCCTTTGAAGGCGGTATGTTCGATCAGCTCGATGATCGGGTAGCCGACCACTGCGGTGAGGATTGTGGCCCAGAGTGCCCGCACGGCAAAGCGCTGCAAGGCGTGCGAGGTCAAAAAATACGCGTGCTTCCACTGCGACCAGAAGTACACGATCACGGAGAACATGGTTCCGGTGTGCAGCATCACCAGCACCAGGGTCATTTCGGGCGAGGACGGATTCAACCCGAGCAGTTTTTCGGCGACGACCACATGCGCCGAGCTGGAGACGGGCAGAAGCTCGGCAAGGCCCTGAACCACAGCCAGAAGAAGCACCTTCACAAGAGATGGCATGGCTTGATTTTATCCTGCGGCCGGCGCAGGGGCATGTGACCACCGGCGGCTACTTCACGCGCCCGCCCTTTGACTGCGCCCGGCAGGTTCTCGGCCTGGACAGGATGTTGTTCTCCGTGGATTATCCCTACAGCTCCACGATGGATGGCCGAAACTTCCTGACCTTGCTGCAGTCCACGGAGCCGGCGCTCACGGAGGCCGAAATGGCTGCTTTGAGCTATGGGAACGCGGTGCGAATCCTGCGTCTGTGAACTTCCTTCCTCCCGCGCCCCCGCAGCGCCGCGGAGCTTGAGAGGCAGCGCGCCGCGCGGAGTTGATTCTTATCGAGAGCCCTCCGCAAGGCCACGGCCGGCGCTTCTTCCGAGCGTCAGGGCGCTCGCGCCGTTCTACGCGTTGTCCTTCGCCAAAGCTCCACACTCCGGGTCCAGATTTCCTCCAGAGAGAATCACCGCGACTTTGTTTGCCTTGGGTAGTTCGGCGGCGTGGAAGAGCGCGGCGGCAAGGGTAATGGCGCCGGAGGGCTCGGCGACCAGGGAGGCGGTCTCCAGAAGGATGCGCATCGCGGTCTGAATCTCCTCTTCGCGGACGGTGACCACTCCATCCACGAAGCGCAGGATCAGCTCAAAGTTCAGGTTACCCAGCGATTGGGTGCGCAGCCCATCGCAGATGGTCCGCGTGGTCTTCTCCGCCGGCCACTCCACTAACGAACGAGTGCGAAAGGACTCGGCTGCGTCGGCAGCCAGCTCCGGCTCGCAGCCCCACACCTGGGGAGATGGACCGCCAGCAGCCTCCGCCTGCAGTTTGATTCCCGCAGCCACGCCGGAGAGCAAACCTCCGCCGGAGACCGGGGAGAGCACCAGCTCCACATCCGGCAACTGCTCCAGAATCTCCACCCCACAGCTAGCCTGCCCGGCGACGATCGCCGGATCATCATACGGCGGGACCATGGTGTAACCATGCTTTGCGGAGAGCTCTTCGGCGCGTTGCCGCCGCTCGGTGCTGGCCGGGCCAACCACCACCACCTCCGCGCCCAGGGCCAGGGTCGCCGCGCGCTTCACCAGCGGCGTATTGGAGGGCATGACGACGACGGCTTTGGCCCCCAACGCACGGGCGGCATAAGCGACGCCCTGGGCATGGTTGCCGGAGGAGTAAGTGATGACGCCGCGCTGCAACTGCTCGGCGGAGAGCTGCGCGATCTTGTTATAGGCGCCGCGCAGCTTGAAGCTACCTACCGGCTGCGCCGATTCGTCCTTTACGTAGATCACCGGCGCCGATTCGTCAACTTTGGCCAGGCCCGCCTGACGCAACCGCGCCGGATCCAGACGCAGCAGAGGCGTGCGCACGGCAACCCCCGCAATTCGTCTCCGCGCCGCATCGATCTCGTTCCAGGTGATGATGGCAGCAGCCATGGAAGCTGATTTTAGTCTTTCGGTTGTTCCCTCCGGTGGGAGTGGGTGCGTTTGTGGAGTCGAGGCGGCATCGGAGAGAAATTTCCCAAGACTCAGCAAAGGCATCTCCAAAGGCATCTCCGACACAGAGATCCTGCCGGCGGACAAGCTCAACCCTGGATCGAACCGCTTCCACTTGCGAAGGAGGTAACCTGTTCACGAAGAGTGTCTTGCGGAACCAGGCCGACGGATTCCTGAAAATCGCTGGAGCCCGAATCTTGACAGTCCAGGCATGGGGTGGTTATCGTCCGCAGTGTGACGTTCGTTGGCTCGATGAAATCATTTACACGGAGGCTCGTCAGGTAAAAGCCTGCATCTGCCGCTTTTGCAGAGAGGCTTGAGGAGCGTCGGGTCTGGAGGCTCCTACGGTTCTTCCATCTGAAACGGCAGACCCGGCTGCCGCGACGAGTTTGAGTCGTTTTCCGCTTCAGTACGGCTGTTCTTGCACAGACCTCTTTGAGGGGCGGCCCCAAGAGCGGTGCAAGATGCTGATGACGGATTGACCCCCAGAGCGCTCGGCAAAGTGATCAACACGCGCTGCGGCCGGTTTTAATCGGAACCAGCGATTCGAGGGTTGTCTTTGTCTCCGCTGTTGTTCGAAAGGGGCAGTTTCGAAGTTTCCGTTGGAACGGCTGAATGCAAGACGACAAATGAGGAGCATGTTCACCTGATCCTTCAAGAAGCGAACCTCCCACTCGATCTGAATGTTGCAAGCGTTACCGGGATGGCGACGCCAGCAGGAGAGCTGCCGCTCTTGCAGACGCGGGAGAGTTCCGCCCGGCAGCTCATCTGCACGGAGACGACCAGCAACTTGCCCCTGAAGAGAGTGGCCACGGCAGTTCCAACGCCTTGGATGCGGCGGGCGAACTTTGCCAGGCTGCCACACGCGAGCCCGCAAGGGCAAGCTCGTTCAGCCTATCGATCACCGCCGGGTGGGGATAAACATCTCTTTGTTCAAGAACGTCTACACTCTGCGCCGTTCACTGTTCCGTTGCGAGTCAATATCTTCGATGTCCGGAACCCTTCCGCATTCGGGCAACCTCCGGCATCGATCGACTCTTCGAGCGGCGGATGGATGCCGGCGCCAATCCGCTTTCAAAACTCTACCCCAGATGCTCAATCCCAGATGCTCAATCCCAGATGTTCAATTCCAGATGCTCAATCCCAGATGCTCAATTCCCGATGCTCAATTCTTCCAGCTTTCCGTCAAGCAAATAGCTGAATATTCTGGATGATGAAATCGCTTCATAACGTCAAGGAGAAGATACGTATGATCAATCGTCGCGAGTTTCTCTCTGGAGCTGCAAGCGTAGCAGCTTGCTCCAGCCTGAGATCTTTGGCCGAGAGTGGAGCCAAGAAGCCCAATATCCTGTTTTTCCTGGTGGATGACTGTGGATGGGGTGACTTTGGCTGTTACGGCGATACCTTCCATGAGACGCCGAATCTCGATCAGCTCGCGCGGGAGAGCCTGCGGTTTACAAACGCCTATGCCGCTGCGCCGGTATGTTCGCCAAGCCGTGCGGGCATTATGACGGGACAATGCCCGGCGCGACTGCATTTGACGCAGTGGATTCCCGGCACCCATTATCCCAATCAACAGTTGTTGGAACCACCTACGCCAATGCACCTCGGCCTGGATATTCCTACCCTCGCGGAGCAGCTCAAGGCTCTTGGTTACCAGACCGGAGCGATCGGCAAGTGGCATCTTGGGGGAGATGGATATCTCCCGGAGAACTTTGGGTTTGACTTCAACGTTGCCGGCGACAACCATGGTAATCCCGGTCCGCCAAATCATTATTTTGGTCCGTTCTTCTATCACAACCTGAACGGTTATACCAAAAACGACTATCTCACGCAGGTGCTGACAACAAAAGCTGAACAGTTTATTCGGCAAGCTGCGGAGAAGGGGCCCTTCTTTTTATACATGGCGGAATATGCGGTCCATCTTCCGCTGCAGGCCAAACAGCGGCTGATCGAGAAGTATCGGAAGAAAAACGGTGGAAAGAGCGAGCCTGATCCAGTCTATGCGGCAATGGTTGAGTATGTGGACATTGCATTTGGGCAACTCCGCGATCTGCTGCGCCAATTGAATGTCCTGGACAACACCATCATCATCGTCACGTCAGATAATGGCGGCGTGGAGTTCCAGGGGCGAAACCTGCACCGCATCGCCGATAACAGTAATCTGAGAGCCGGAAAGGGATTCCTCTATGAGGGAGGAATTCGAGAGCCTTTGATCGTGCATTGGCCCGGGATGACCAAGCCGGGCAGTGTCTGCGATGTGCCGGTCACCGGCCTCGATTTTCTGCCGACCATCATGAGCATGATTGGAGAGAAGGACACCATTCCGACTCAGGACGGGATGGATATCTCACCGTTGTTTCGCGGCGCCAACTCGATCAACCGGGATACCCTCTACTGGCACTATCCGCATTACAGTGATCAGGGTGGAACTCCGAGCGGAGCAATCCGTGAAGGCGACTGGAAGTTGATCGAGTTCTTTGAGGATAACCATGTCGAGTTGTATGATTTGGCGCTCGATCCGGGAGAGCAGTACAACCTTGCGTTCAGTTTTGCCGACCGAGCGGAAGATCTCCGGCTCAAGCTTCATGCATGGCGCAGAGGCGTGAACGCTCTGATGCCCATGCGAAATCCTGAATACAACCAGCAATGGGCTAACCTTCGAGAGGGGCCGGCGGGTTGCAGTTGGGATCCTTCCAAGGGCTGTCTGGAGGATTGACTTCCCTGGTCGGGCCGTCAGGGCACGCTGCACAAAGGATGCGGCTTGGCATCCATCGGATGAGTCGGAGCGAAGGCTTCTCTCCGACGGCGCTGAAGGGGCGTTGTCGAGGGACTGCACGCTGACGCAATAGACCATGGGCCGGGTTCTTTGCCGGATCTCTACGAAACAGCGTTCCATGATCTTGAAGGTGCGGCAGGTTGCGCCATGGATAACTGGGAAAGGCGAAGAGGGCCGGCAGCGCGAGCCGGAGATCTTCTGCGACACAAAGCATTCGGTCCCAGCCAGAGCCGCCAGCGGGCGTTCATCGCGCCGCTGAATTTCACTTAACCCGTCCTGCGCGGTCAGCGGCTCCAGCGCCTGATCCAAACAGAGCCGCAAGCTGGGAAGTCCACAGCTATCTCAATGGAAACAAGGAATCAAATGGAATCATTCACTGGAAAAGTCCTGGCGGGAGTATCCTGAGGGGCGAAGCACTGGCGTCACGGAAGGAGCAAGAAGATGATCGGAAAAGAGCTCACTTCGAGGCGTGGATTTGTCAAAAGCGGCGCGGCGGCGTTGGTGGGGCTTCCACTCGGGAAACTGCCGGAAGCTCCGGCAATCAGGAAGAGCAAAAGCCGTCCCCATATTCTATGGATCATGTCGGATGAGCATAATGCTCATGTCTGCGGGAGCTACGGAAACAGCATCGCGCGGACGCCCAACATCGACTCTCTGGCTGAGAGTGGAGTTGCATTCGACACCCACTATTGCAACTCTCCGCTTTGCGTTCCATCCCGCTTATCCCTGACCGCAGGGAAATATGTCTCCAGGGTGGATGTCTGGGGACTGACATCCTGGCTTCCAAGCCCTGACATTCCATCCCTGCCGCGAGTGCTGAATGCCGCGGGGTATGACTCCTATCTATGTGGAAAGCAGCATTATGACTACACTCGTCGATATGGTTTCAAGCAGGTTGGAGGGAATTTCAACAATAATTACAAGACGGGGAGAGGGTTCAGGCTTAGCCCGAGTCATTTGAAGGAAAAGGAGCTGTCTCCAAGATTCAGCCAGTTTTATCCAGGGGAACGGAGCATTATTCTCGACCACGATCGCGCAGTCACCGTGGGAGCCATTGAGTTTTTATACAAGCAACGCCCCAAAGACCAGCCGTTCTTTCTGTTCGCAGGATATCTCGCGCCTCACTTTCCCATCATTGCTCCGCAATCTCTCTGGGACCGCTACAAAGGCAAGATCGCCATGCCGGTGATACCGCCGGGATTCCTGGAGAGCCTCTCGTTGAACTATAAGGTGCAGCGCGCCGGTTTTGAAGAATTGGAGGTGCCTGAAGATACGGTGCGGCGGGGCCGAGAGTTGTACTACGCGTTGACAGAGTGGGTCGATAACCAAATCGGCTTGGTGTTGTCGGCGTTGCGCTCTATGCCTGCAGTGGCGGAAAACACTGTCATCATCTACTCCTCCGACCACGGGGAGAA
>JAKART010000049.1 GCA_021819255.1 Acidobacteriota bacterium | reverse complement strand
GGAGTACCGCGCCTTGCGGCCCAGGGCGCCCATGCCGTTGCTGGAGGTCAAGCTGCGGCGATTCACCAGCCTGAATACCACGATTCGGCTGCGCCGTGACCAGGAGGGAGAGGGCCGGTTGGTGGTCCGGCTTTCCGACCTGCTGGAAGATGCTCCTGAGAGCGTTCACCAGGCAATTGCGCATATTTTGCTGGCCAAACTGTACCGCAAGCCGGTAGCGCCGATGCATGCGGACCGGTATCGGCGCTATGCGCGCTCCGAAGCGGTCTCCCGCCAGGCCGAATGGATGCGGCAGATGCGCGGCCGAAAGGTCATCACTTCGCCGCAGGGCAAGGTCTACGATCTGAACGAGGTCTTTGAGTCTGTGAACCGGCGATTCTTCCACGGGCTGATGGGAAGGCCGATTCTGACCTGGAGCGCACACGTGGCCAAGCGGATGCTGGGGCATTATGACGCGGCGCACAACACGATTGTGGTCAGCCGCGTGTTTGACCGGCCGGGCACGCCGCGTTACGCCATCGAGTACCTGCTGTACCACGAGATGCTGCACTTGAAGCACCCGATCAAGGTGAGAGCCGGGCGCCGCTGCGTGCATTCGCGGGAGTTTCAGGCAGAGGAGCGGCTGTTCCCGGAGTTGGACCTAGCCCGGGAGTTTCTGAAGCGGCTGTAAGCCCCTGCAAGCATGCCGCTGCTGGGTGAGGCAGGGAGCCGGGCTGGAGCCGCCTGCTCCGCATTCAAGGCGCGCCCGTCCGTCCGGCAGCCGCGAGCCGCTCGCGCACGACATCCAGAATGAGCTTTTGAATGGTGGCGATGGAGCCCTCGCCGCGAAAGACCACAACGCGGTCCGCGTTGCGCCGGGCGATCTCGAGGTATTGATCGTAGACGCGAGCATAGAACTCGTCGCTCTCGGCTTCGAATCGATTCTCGTCGGCCCCCATCTGGCGGAGGTGCCGGTCATTGCGGCTTCGGGCGCGGCGCAGCGCCGCAGCCAGGGGCGGAAGCAGAAGAATGGTAAGGTCCGGCTGGAGGTTGTTGCAGAGGGCTTGATGCAGCGCGAGAACACGGTCTGAGCCCAGACCGCGGCCGGCGCCCTGGTAAGCCTCCGAGGAGTCGGTGTAGCGGTCGCAAAGCACCACGCTGCCGTCAGCCAGCCCGGGCACAATCACCTCGCGCAGGCTTTGAGCACGGTCGGCGAACATCAGGGCCAGTTCGGCTTCCGGAGCAATGGCGCCCAGATCGGCGTCGCTGCCCGAATTCAGCAGAATGGAGCGGATGCGGTCGCCCAGCGGGGTTCCCCCGGGCTGGCGGAGAGTGATGACGCGATGCCCGTCGGCGCGCAGCGCATCTCCCAGCAGCCTCAGCTGGGTGGTTTTACCGGATCCGTCGAGACCTTCAAAGCTGATGAAGAGACCGGCGCCGGAGGAGTTTCTGGTTGCTTGGCTCACGATTGGAGTCTACTGCAAAGCCCGCAGGAAGCCGGCGAGCCGTGAGAGATTGAGAGAGAGACCAGCAGCCTCAACGGGATCCGATGCTGGCTTGCCAGATCGCCGTCTGCCCGTTGAGCGTGGCCCGGAGGGCGCCCTGCTGGCCCTCCTGCAACTCGGGCCCGGCAGAGGTATGGCTTTTCCGGCTCGCATCGGTCCAGGAGATCTTGGTGGGTCCGCTTCCCAGGATCTGGAAGCTGTAGTGGTAACTGGCCCCGGCGGCAAGCGCGTCAATCCCGAAGCTGGCGTCCGGATAGTCAACCTCGATCAGAGAGACTGGCTGTGCTCCGGCATTTTGGACCGTCATCGCAACATAGGGCGAGTGGCAGCCGGTCAGGCTGGCCCAGGCTGCGGCTGCAACCATGGGGAGAACTGTTGCCAACCGGAGGCGGCGCGGCGGCCCTGCCGGGCTCTCAGCCGCCAAAGAACTCCAAGGACGCAGCCGGACGTTGGGGGCGGAGTGCTTCATCGTTTAAGCCTAGCAGTTCTGCCGATGGTTTCGTTCAGGATCGGTCTGGGCGGGAGCCGAGGAGTTTTTCCAGGGCCGCCACGCGCTTGAGAAGTTCGGGCAGGCGGGCAAGAGCGGCCACCGTGCGCAGCCAGGTGCGATTGTCGGTGGCAGGGTAACCACTGACGACGGCGCCCGGAGCGACGTCGGAGGGGATGCCGGTCTGGGCTGTGGCGACGGCTCCGTCGCCGATGGTCAGGTGTCCGGCAGCGCCGACCTGGCCGGCCAGGATGACGCCTTTGCCCACGAGGGTGGATCCGCTGAGTCCGGTCTGGGCGCAAAGAAGGGTGTCCTTGCCTACCGAGGATCCGTGGCCCACCTGGACGAGATTGTCGATCTTGACCCCGGACGCGATGTGGGTCGTACCCACGGAGGCGCGATCCACGCACGCGTTGGCCTGCACCTCAACGGCATCCTCCAGAACCGCGGGACCGGATTGCAGGATCTTGATCCAGCGGCCCTCGGCGTCTTTCGCGAAGCCAAAGCCATCGGCTCCGATGATGGCTCCATTCTGCAGGATCACGTCATCGCCGATCCGGCAGTTCTCTCGAATCACGCTGTGCGCGTGGGCCAGGAATCGGTGACCTACTTGAACTCCAGGGTAGAGAACGGTATGGGGAAGCAGGACGGCGTCATCCCCAATGCGGCAGTCCGGGCCGATGACCACATAGGCTCCAATGTGGGCTCGGGCTCCAAGGGTGGCGGTGGGGGCGATGACCGCGGTGGGATGGACCCCGGGGGGGTAGGATGGAGCCGGATGAAAGAGGCCGATCGCCTGCGACCAGGCGAGATAGGGGGTGGGGCTGCGGAGCGTGGGAGTCTTCAGGGAAGGAAAGCCGGGTTCGACGATGAGCGCGCCGGCTCGGGTGGTATGCGCCAGGTGCGCATATTTCGGGTTGGCGACAAAGGAGAGATGAGTTGGACGGGCGGTCTCAATGGCCGAGACATCCTCGATCACCACGGCAGCGGCGGATTCCATGGACTGGCCTTGGCCGGCAACCAGCGTCGCCGCCAGGATTTCCGCTAACTCGCTCAGCTTCATGAATCTGATTTTACTCGGCCTTTAGCTGTCAAACAGACCTGGCTGCGCGCCGGGGAGCGCCTTGTGTTTGGCCGGGTTTGCAGAGAGGGAGGAACGGCGGGAGGAAGCCGCGACGAACCCAAGGACCTCAACCGAGATGAGCGCGGGGCGAGGAATAAAGAGACGCTGCGTGTTCGAGCGGAGATCGGGAGGGGTGAGAAAGAAACCCTGATCCTTCACAAGAGAATCGAGGAAGGCAAGATCCAGGGCGGCAAGCCCTTCCAGAACTTCATGATCACGGAGGGTGAGCCGAACCCAGAGCCCATCGCCACGGGGACGGGCTGGAAAGACCCTGCGGCCGATCCGTTCTGGATCTACCGTGTCATCCAGATTGAAATCTTTTACATAAGCAATATGTTTCAAACTGCTTAGAGCAATGGGTGTTATACGCCCATCGACTGTCATAAGCTGAATCTGATTGTCCACCAGGAAGCCCGTCTGAGGGAGGTATCCCCAGGTGAGGATATTGGCGAAGGAGCGAAGAACCGCTTTCTTTTGAGCGAGCGCCATGGTGAGGACAGCGTGTCCTGCAGCCATCATAGTGCAAAAGAGTAGCCAAGAGGTTCAAAAGAGTGTAGAATCGGACGTTGTGGCCTTGCATTACAACTTTGTAAACCATTCATATGCAGCGAGTTAGGGTTGAAGCCTCGGGATGATGGCGGCGGCCCGGAGCAACGTACATCCCTTTGAAGTTCCTCCTTTATGGCTGACTACATTTATTTGCTGCAAACGCGTTTGACTTCTGCCCAGCAATCCGCCCTGGAAGAAGTTCGCAAGGTCGCCAAAGCGCGCCTGATGACCGTTTTTCTGGTTGGCGGAGCGGTGCGGGACCTGATCAGCGGCGCTCCCATTCGCGACCTTGATCTTGCGGTGCAAGGAAACGCCCTCAAGCTCAACAAGGAGTTGCAAAAGGCTGGGGGTATCCTGGCGGGAGAAGACGAGTCCACCCAGTGCCTTTACTACACCTTTGCCGGAGGGGTGCGGCTGTCAGTGGGATCGACGCTGAGCGTCAGTTACCCCAAGCCGGGCAAGCCGGTTTATAAGCCGGCGACGATTCTGGACGATCTGCATCGCAGGGACTTTACGGCCAATGCCATGGCCTTGTCGCTCAATGACGGTTCCTTTGGGCTGCTCATGGATCCGTTGAACGGCGTGGCGGACATCGAAAACCGCGAACTGCGGCTGGTGTCCAATTATGGTTTTCTGGAGGACCCTTCGCGGATGATCCGCGCGGCGCGATTGACGGCGCGGCTGGGTTGGCAGATGGAAGAGAAGACGCGGCAGCGCTATGAGAACGCCAAGGCGGAGAACGCGATCGCGGCTCTGCAGCCATGGCTGAAGCACTATGAACTGGAAGAGATCTTCCACGAGGAAGATCCTCTTCGGGTTCTGCGCCACCTGGAGACGGAAGGCTGGGCTACAGCGCTCTCTTCGGCCTGGAGTTCAGCAAAGGTGAATGCGGCAGAACTGGACAGACTGCGGGATGCGGTGGGACGGCTGGAGACGATGGGGATCTATCCCGAGCCTTCAGCGGCATACTTTCCCCTGCTGACGGCGAAGCTGGGTTCCAAGGAGGTGGCGGGCCTCAAGAAGAGCTTCGCCCGGCCTGGATTTGTCGAGCAGATTGAGGGTTTGGAGGCGGATACCAAAGCATTTGCCGCTCTATTTGGCAGCAAGGCCGCGGCAGCGCCATCCGATGCGTGGAAGATGCTGTTTGCAGCCAAGCCGGAGGCGGTGTTGTGGCTGGCGCATAGCAACAAGAGCGCCACCATCAAGGAGCGGCTGGATGCGTTCTTCAACGAGTGGGCCCTGGCTCGGCAGAAGATTCCTTACCAGGTGATGCAGGAGATGCGTATCACCCCTGCCCTGCCGGAATACGGCGAGCTTGTGGAGAGGCTCTTTTATTCCATGATGGACGGCAAGCTGGAGACGCCGGAGGCGATCCGAGCTTTTCTGGAGCCCTACTCTCCGCCGGCTCCGGCTCCCTCGGCTCCCATTCGGAGGAAGGCCGCAAAGCGCGAGGCCAAGATGACCAAGCCGCGCGGCAAGAAGCCGACGGAGGCTCAAGAAGGGTTGACCCTGGCGGCGGCCGCAGAGCAGCAAGCTCGGACAGGGATAGCGCCTGCCGAGACGGCCGCGGCACGGCCGCAGACCACTGCCAAGCCTGCCGTTCCGGTCAAGCCGGCGGCTGCGGCGGCCGGAAAGGATCTTCAAGGGAAGCCTGCTGTTGCCGACGCCAAGCTCGCTGGGAAGAGCTCCGCTCCGGCTCCCGTCAACCGGCCCGCAGCGAAGTCAGACCTGAAGACGGAAGTTAAGCCTTCGGCACAGAAGAAGAAAGATAAATCTCTGCTAAAGAAAGTCTTTGCAAAGAAACCCGCAAAGAAAAATCTGCCCAGACCGGCGGTGAAGGCGGCCCTCGCCAAAAAGCTGATCAAGAAGACTGTTGCGAAGCCGACCGTGAAGAAAGCTGTGGCGAAACCTGTCCTGAAGAAGTCCCCAAGGAAGTCCGTTGCGCACAAGAAGCCGCTGGCGCAGGCGGCTTCCAGGCGGCAACCTGTGGGGAAGGCTGCTCAAGGAAAGCCGGCCGCAGCCAAGAACCAGAAGGGGACGGCCCCGTTGAAGAAGCCTGGCGTCGGCGCGGCCAAGAACAAGCCCGCAGTCAGACCGGCCTCAGGCAAGCGCGCGGTCAAAGTCAAACCCAAGTCTGGCAGTACGGCCAAAACAGCCAAGGCGAGGCGATAGCGATCCACTGTTCGAGGTAGAAGAGCTCTTCGAGTAGAAGATCTCTTCGAGGGGATGGGGCTTCTGCAGAGGTCTGGTTGTGGTGTTCTGATCAGGACCAGGACACCATCCCCGAGAGAAAGACGGCTCTATGCGGTGTGAAATCCCGCCCGCTGCATGGCCAGAGAGACCTCGGGGTTGCGAGAGAAGGTCTCCCAGACGAATCCGGAGCGCAGGTTTTCCGCCATCAACACGCTAATTCCCAGGTCGATGCCCAGAACATCCGGATCGTACCAGTTGGCTTCGGGGTGGAAGGCGTCGCAGAATCCGTACCTGCCCCAGGCTTGATTGCCGAAGCTGGCTTTGAGGGAGATCTGCACGTGCAGGCAGGCCTCGGGCAGGAAGGGCAGGGATCCTGCTGTGGCATTGGGCACCACGGAGCCGTCGATGCCTCCGAACCCATGGCCGTCCGCGTCCGGTCCTCCCCAGGCCGTATAGCCATGGGCGGAGTCGGAGGCGCTGATCCCCCAGTAGTCGCGCGAGTACGGTTTTCCCAAGGAGAGGCAGAAGGCCTGGTGGGCTTGGGTCGCGGTGATGGAGTTATCGAAGTAGTTGGCGTAGCGATCGCGTTGGTGGCGGAAGTCGAACCATGCCTGGCTGTACTGCTCGGTGAAGATAGGATCGTTGCCGCTGATGTAGGAGAGCCCATCGTAGTGAATCACCGGCCGGGACCATGCGTACCAGCAGCCGACGGGGATGGGGTGGGTGGGTGAGCCGATCGCCAGCAGGTAGATCATCATCAGCTCGCAGTAAGTCTTCCAGCGGGCATGCAGAAAGCCGGACTCCGGTGTCCAGCCCATGGAAAAGGTGGCTTTGTCGTTCACCGGACCATCGAGCATCCAGGGCCAGTCCACCCGGTTGTAGATCAGAGTGGCAAGCTGCTGGATCTCGGCATCCTGATGGAAGTGTGCGCGGGCGGTGAGCACGCCGCAGAGCAGAAGAGAGGTATCGATGGAGGAGACCTCAACTTGCCGGAAGCGAGCCCCGGTCTGGACGTCATTGAAGTGATAGTAGAACCCGTGGACGTTGGGCAGGGTGTGCGCATGAAAACGCAGCGTGCGGCGGACCTGCTCCCGGAGTTGAGCATGGGGTTGGTAGCCGCGCTGGTCTGCGATACAAAGAGCCGTCAGGCCAAAGCCGGTGGCGGCGATGGAGGCCATGGGACGGGGATCGAGCCGACCGTTGGAGTGGTTGGCAGCGCGGTCAAGAACCTGACCCGTGGCAGGGCCGGCCTGCTCGATGAAGTAAAGACACGCGCGGCGCTCCATCTCATCCAGAAAGGCGTCGTCAGCCGGGGTGAGCGTGTAGGAGACCGCCTTCTCCGGGGCGAGTGGCAAATCTGTTGCCGATGTGGCGCGGCCAGGGGTTTGCGCCAGCGCGGCCGGGGCCGGCGTTCTGATGCCGGGCAGGAGAGCAGCGCCGGCCAGAAGCTTGAGGGATTCACGCCGATGCATCCTGAAACCTCCTCTGGGTGATCTCGGGTATCAAACCGTCAGGCGAGAGCCATTGTTATCTTCCGAGGAGTACGACCGCAAGACCATGCGCGGGTACGGTAAGATCCAGTCTCCCGTTTTGCAGATGAAGGTGCTCGGCGGGCGCCATGGCGCCGGCGGCGCGAAGTTTCGCGATCTGTGCGGGGGTCATGTCTCCTGGTGGGCGGCCCATGGCGTCAAACGCCTTGAGCACATTGCCGTGATCGGGGTCGACGCGGAGGACTTCCACCTCGGCATTCGGGGGAAGGTTGCGGAAGCTGAGGGAGAATCTCTTGGCAGGCCCCGCTGGCCCTCTGGGCCATGTGTAGGTAGGACCTGAGCCGGAGGGCGGAGCGTAATCCCAGAGCGCCAGCACCAGACGGCCGTCCGCCGTTCGGGTGGCGAGAATGGAGTCGGAGTCAACCGGAAGGCGGCGATCACCAAGCTGGTGGAGGGCGCGGAAGGCATTGAGCGCCGGCTTGGGGATGTGTTCGGCGGCGATCAATCCAAAGCCGCCGTAGAAGGGTGTGTGAACGACGCCCTGTTCTTCAAAGACGTCGGAGAAGTCCCAGTAGTCCATGCTTTGGGCCAGGCCGTCGCAAAGACGAATCGTGTTCGCCAGCCAGGGCCCCATGTAGACCGAGTCGGTGACGTTTGGTTCATTGGCGTAGCTGGCGTTGTACTCGGAGAAGATCAGAGGAAGATGCGGGTAGGGGGAGTGGAGAATTTCCTCATGCACCATCTTGACCGCGCGATACACCATCAGCCTGCGGGGGACGGTCTCCTGGGTGTGAAAGACGTTTTCCGAGGTGTCGTTGCCGTAGACATGGGTTGAGACGAAGTCGATGGGCGTATGGTGGGCGCTGACCCAGGCGAGGAAGGGAGTGATCCAGGCAGCCTGGGCGGTTGCCGGTCCTCCGACCTGAAGGCGTGGCGAAACGGATTTGAGAGCGCGCGCGGTATGGTCGTACAGCTCAAAGTAGGTCTGCTGGCGCGGACGTCCGCCCCAGAAGTCCAGATTCGGCTCATTCCAGACCTCGAACTTCCAGGTAGAGACCTCATCGATGCCGTAGCGCTCGACCAGATGACTGGCGAGGGCTCGGATCATATCGTCCCAAAGGGCGTAGTCCTTCGGAGGAGAGACATTGGGGAGGTAGAAGAAGGACTGAATCAGAGAGGGATCTTGCGCCATCTTCTTCGGCATGAAGCTAAGTTCAACGTAGGGCTTGACGTGCTCGGCCAGAAGGCCGTCGTAGATCTCGTCGATGTAAAAGAAGTTGTAGATCGAGGCGTCATGAGCGGTCTGCGCCGCCAGACCCGGATTTTTGGTCCGGCGGCCGGGATCGTAGAGACCGACCTCGTCATCCAGAATGCCGTGGAAGCGGATGGACTGGAAGTTCGTCGCCAGCTTGACGGTGTGAAGATCGTCGCGGTAGCTGGCGCGAAGAGCCAGAATGGCGTGGCCCGAGCCGAAGGTCTGCTCCCAGAAATGAGGGAACGGAGTCGTGGGGCCATCCGCATCGATGACCAGCCGAACCGGGGCGGCAGCCGCTGGAGACGCGGGGCGCTCGTCCTGCGCCGGCGCCCCGAAAGAGATCAAACCGACCATGAGGAGGGCGAAGAGTTCCGTTGCCCTGACTGCGAAGGCGTGCTGTTTGGCATGGAGGCGGACGGAGATCGAGCGAGTCTTTGTCATGGCTGAACCTTGATGAGGAAAAGTGAGTTGGGACTCAAGTGAAGGGTGAGTCTTCCGTTGTGCAGTTGGGTCCGTTCTGGGGCTCTCAGGGCAGTCTCGCGATTGAGTTGGGTGACCTGCGCCGGTGTAGGATCCACGGGGCTGCCCATGGCGGCGTACTTGGGCAGCACGTTTCCATGGTCGGCATCGACGCGCCGCAGGGTGACGGCAGCTTCTGCGGGGACTCCCCGGATTTGGAGATCCATGGTCTGCATGGTCCCATGATGTCCGGGATCGACAAGGTTCCAGGCGGCGATGGCCAGCCCACCGTCAGCCGTCTTGGTGATGATCAGATCCTTCGCGTTGTTCGCGATGCGGCGCTCGCCGAGCTGGTGGAGCAGCCCAAAGTCGTAGAAGCTCGGTTTGTAGATGCCACCTTTGGCGATCAGGCCAAAGTTGCCCTCGAAGGGCTTCCCAATGGGTCCGTTCTCTTCAAAGACGTCGTCGAAGGTCCAGAACGACATCTCGGTAACATTGCCGGCACACTCGCGGATGGTATCCGCCAGAGCCGGGCCAACATAGGTTGTATCGCGTGCATCGTCGGCTCCAATCACATTCCACTCTGTCCAGAGCAGAGGAAGGTGGGGCATGGGAGAGGCATCGATCTGCTTGCGGACCTTGGCGACAGCGCGGCAGACGCGGTCATCCTGGGGAATCTTCTCATCGGTATGGAAAAGGTTTTGCACCGTGTCGTCGGCGTAGCCATGCGTGGAGACGAAGTCGACGGGTACGTGCGCGGAGGCGGCGTGGGCAAGGAAGGCTGGAATCCAGGAGGCGGCAGCGGTCGCCGGCCCTCCCACGCGCAGCCGCGGGCTGACGCGTTTCAGGTCCTGGGCGGTGTGGTCGTAAAGCTCGAAGTAGCTCTGCTGACGGGGAATGCCCCCCCAGAAGTCGATGTTGGGCTCATTCCAGATCTCGAAGTAAGATCG
>JAKART010000048.1 GCA_021819255.1 Acidobacteriota bacterium | reverse complement strand
GATCTGCCTGGACCCCGCGCCTGGACCTCGCCCCTGGACCTCGCCTGGTCCAGAGCTTTCCTCCCTGCCGCCCGCACTGCATTCACGCCATGCAACCCCGCCCGCGCAAACGGAAGATCCCGGCGCCCGATCCCACGCCCACGCCGTTCGGAGTTCGGACGATCGCTCTCCTCACGCCGCCCCCGTCAGGATATCTTCACCACTGCCGGAAACTGAGTCCGGTTGCCTTATGGAGGCCGCCGCGGCCGCGGGACAGCCCGAAACGATCGAAGCAGTCAAACTCTTACACCTCAGAACGAAGTGGAAAGGCTCATGCAGGTCGGCAGCTATTTCACTTTCAGGCAATTTCCTAGCAGGACAATCGATTCTTTGATATGCATCTTGAAGCTCCGCTTCACTGTTTCCCAGACCGCAGCCATTCAATGCGTGTTGGGTCGGCGCAGGGACGGCGGATCAGTTCCCGGCATCCAAAACCAGTCTTCGGGCTGCCTCAGCGTTTGGAAACGCCCCGGCTGCGGCGCACGATGGGGCTTGGGAGCCGAACTGTACTCCGCTACTGCCGGGGCGGCCCTCTTTCCCAATATAGGCGGCTCCGCGCCAGCCTCCGCATCGCCTATCGACGAACCGGCTTTTCTGGCCGTTGCGCAAGACGGAAGCCCGTGGATACTCTCCGGCAATCGGACCCGCCCAAGGCAACTCCCGGGCGTCCCTCGGCCCGCACCCGCAAAGCGGCTCGCCGAGATCTGGCGGCGCCGCCGCGTCTGATTCTCTTTCAGAACTTCAACAAACGTTTGTCTCATTGTTTTTTGCTTGACATCTATCTTTTCACTATGTCTTAATCTCTACGCGTCAAGTTGTCAGCATTTTGGTTGATTGCAGCATCGTTATCTCGGTCTACTTTGCCGTCGGTATTCTGGCGCTGTCACCCGGGTCTACCTGGCTCCACGGGCAAATGATTGCCTTTCAAGTTCGGAGGGATGGGGAAGTTTGCCCACGAACTCCGTCCAGGTTTGCCGGGGCTGCGCGCCAGGGAGACACTTCGATCTACCCAATAGGCAGGCTGGAGGAAGAGTGAAACAGAAACATGAAAGTCATATCAGGAGGCATCTTATGAACAAACCACTACGTCGAATCCTGCCGGTCCTTCTGCTGACCGCCGGACTCGCGATCGGTAGAAGTGGGGTAAGCCTTGCACAAAATACAAACTCCGGCGACCTCCGCGGCACCGCTCTGGATTCCACTGGAGCCGTGGTCCCCGGCGTTACCGTGACAGTGCTCGATCTGGACAAGGGCTTTACGCGAACCTACATCACCGACAAAGCCGGGCTGTACGATACGGGACCGATTCAAGAGGACCATTATCGGGTTACGTTCACCAGGGCCGGATTCAAGACCTACGTCCGGGGACCCATCACCGTTACTCTTGGAATCCAGACGGTGAACGCCGAGATGGAAGTAGGCGCTGTGACACAGCAGGTGACGGTCACCACCCAACTGCCCCTCCTCGACACCGAGAGCGGCGCGCAAAGTGACACTCTCACGGCATCCTCCATGGACGAGCTGCCGCAGATAGGGAGCGGAAATGGAGGCGGAGCGGACTGGGAGAACTTCATCGTCCTGCAACCCGGCGAATCAGGAACCCCGGAGAACGCCAACAATGTCTCCAACCAGAACGTAGGCCAGGCCTCCATCAACGGCAACCTGCCGTATGAATATGTGTTGCAGGATGGCGCCACAACCACCTTGCCGATGAGCCAAAACTCCGATGTAACCATCTTTGAAACTACGGCGGAGGTGAAGATCAGTTCCTCGGCGTTCTCGGCGCAATCCGGCTTGGGGAACATCATTTACAACCAGATCACGAAGAGCGGAACTGACCACTTTCACGGTGAGTTGTACGAGTACCTGGAGAACAATGTCTTCAATGCGGCCAGTTACGGCTTCGGCTCGGGAGTCATTCCCGTCATCCACCTGAACAACTTCGGTGGAAACATCGGCGGGCCGGTCCTGCCCAAGGGAATCTTCCACAAGTCCTACTTCTTCTTTGACTACGACCGGACGATCAACAACAGCACCGGGAACGTGGACTTCTACTCTCTGCCCAGCAACGCCGAGATGGGCGGCGACTTTAGCCAGCCTGGTCTTCCCACCCTCTACGATCCCACCACTCAAACCATTGTGAACACGGGAAACTGCACCTATTCAGGGCCGGAGTTCCCTGGCGGCTCCATCTCGCTTCCCGCTCCCTGCGTGCAGCGCCAGAGCTTTGAAGCGGAAGCAGGGCACCCCGGCGACCACTCCTACAACAAAATCCCAACCAGCATGATCAGCCCGTCGGCACAAGCCATTCAAAAGGCAGTGATGGCCGCCGCCGGCTACCCGCAAAACGTCCCCACCTACTCCGTCAACAACTTCTCTATCCTTGGGCCACAAAGCCAGAATCCCTTCATCAAATGGTTCGGCCGCTGGGATACGGACCTTACATCCACCAATCGCCTCACCGCCACAGAAACGGAGAGCGACAACCCGGCGCTTTACTTGAACCCGTTCTGCCCGTTCGGGTGCCAGTCGGGCGATGTGAGCCGCGACAACGCTCAGATCTCCGACACATGGACGATTAACTCCAACCTGGTGAATGAAGCGCGCATGGGATTTACCGACCAGTTGAACTACTTCCAGCCGCTCTCCGTCAACGACACTTCGAGCTTGCAAATGCCGCTGCTCAAATATGACTTCTTCCCGAACATCAGCATCGCCGATAACTATTACGGCCCGGGCAGCGCATCCAACGCAGTGTACAAGGAGTTTGTATTCGACCCGTCGGACGTCGTCACGCTGGTCAAGGGCCGCCACGTCCTGCACTTCGGCGGCGAATTCCTGATCAATCGCGCCGACTCCACAGCCTGGGGAAATATCAACTCCGGCAGCTTCTCCTTCAATGGCTACTACACCTCGGCCGGCGGAAACCCGACCAGCTCCTATGACGGCACCGGCTACGCCGACTTCCTGCTCGGACAATCCGGAAGCTGGAGCGCGCAGGTAACGCCGGAGTACGGCGCTCGTTGGAAGTCGCCCCAGTTGTTCGTTCAGGACGACTTCAAGATGCGTCCCAATCTGACCGTGAACATGGGCCTGCGCTGGGAGGGCGAGACCGGCTGGCATGAGGTCAAGGGCAACGAAGCCGTTTGGGATCCGGCCGTGCAGAACTTCAACGTCTCCAGCACTTCCATCAACGGCGTTAAACCCGGCACGCCCGTTCTGGGCGGCATTTGGTACGGATTCATCGGTCAGAACGGCCGTACCTCCTTGCAGGCTCCAAAGTACAACATCTTCCTTCCCCGCCTGGGATTCAGTTGGAGCATGCTACCCAACACCGTCCTGCGCGGAGGCATCGGAATCTTTGCCTCTACCTGGAGCGAAGACACCTACGGCGCCGGCATGGGCAATGCCTTTGGCCAATTCGGCAACGACTCGGACACAACCAACGGTATATGCCCGGTCACCGAGTTGAATGGCAATGGAAGCGCCCCCGACACTACCGATCCGGGTTGCGGAGTCGTCGGCTACAACTCCGCCTCACTCAACTCGCTCTATCTGAAATCCCCGACCACGCCGTGGGCCTTCAACGGCCAAAGCGTCTCGTACAACGAGTATCACACTCCCGTGCCGACCAACTACCAATGGACCCTGTCCCTGGAGAGGCAGTTCCTGACAAACTGGATGGCCTCCATCGCCTATGTTGGCAATCACGGAGATAATCTCAACTTCCCGGTAGACATCAACCAGGTGCCAGTGAATGAACTCGGGGCGAACGACATTGGGAATGAACCCTATCCACTTTTCCAGGGAATCAATGGAAGCACCAACAACGCTGTCTCCAACTACAACTCGATGCAAATCGTGGTCACGAAAAACATGGCCAACGGATTGCAACTGAGCGCAAACTACACGTGGTCCCACTTCCTGGACGATCTCGATTCATCCGGCTGGGGAAGCCGCGAAGGTTACCAGAACTATCAGAATGCTTACTTGCCGGCTCAGAACTACAGCCGATCCAACTTCGACATCCGTCAGATGCTGAAGGGTGAAGCGGTCTATGACCTTCCCTTCGGCAGGGGTCGACGCTGGATGAACAAAAACATCATCGTCGATGAGTTCCTTGGTGGCTGGGAGACCTCCTGGACATGGGATGCTCAGACCGGCAATCCCATCGGGATCACCACCGGCTATGAGAACAGCTCCAACAACCAGTCAGGATCCTACACCCAATACGCCAACCTGGTCGGGAACTATAAGACCAACGATACCGGCCCGGATCGGACCGGCACAGGCCAGTACCACAGCTTGAAGGAGTGGTATAACCTGGATGCGTTCGCCGTGCCGGCGGCCTATACCTACGGCAATTTCCGACGCAATATCGTATCCGGTCCCGACCTGGTGAACTTCGACTTTGCCATGGCCAAGAACTTCGACGTGTACACGCCGAGGAATGTCGTCTTCCAGCTTCGTGGCATGGCGTCCAACATCTTCAACCACCCCAGCTTCGGGCAGCCCGGCGGCAACGTCATCGGCGCCGGACCGGGCGAAGCTCAGATCACCGGCGTCACCGTCAATGGCAGGACCTGGGAGTTTCTGGGACGCCTGACGTTCTAACCCTGGTTCCGATCCGCCTGCCTGCGGCAAGAGTCGACTTGCAAGCCGGTTCTTACCGCAGGCAGGACGGATCTCTGAACGTCTGCATCTCCCATACCTAGACCATTTTCCCTGACGATGGGTGTACGGAAGCGGGCGTTCAGTGGCGTTTTCATTGAGGAAAACGCCCACAGGAGTCGTTCCCCTTGCTTACACCTTCAGGGAAAATGGTCTATCTCCAGTAACCCATCGATATGGGCTTCAACCATGAAGGACGGCGCTCACTCGCCGTCCTTCCTACCTATTTGCCCCACATTTCAGCGGAGAGATACGATACCCCTGTCATGTCATCGCAACCTTCTTTCGCAGTGATGACAAGGACGCTGTTCCACAGCCCCCCAAGAAGCTGTGAGCTTGTAACCCGGCTTGTGGAAGTTACAGGCTTTGCCTGAGCCGGGTGAAGGGACCCTTGGAAACCTCCCTGCAAGCGGGATCGACCTTGAATACTCTTTGCCGCCTTGTAAATGAGAAAGGGATCCAGAATCAGGGAGGACGGTCGCTGATCGCCGAATATACCGCAAAAGAGGAACTCCGAAAGGCCGCCGCTGTCGTATGGGCCACGCTTGCGACGGATCCCGCCCCTACCGGCCTCCTCTACTTGTCTTAACGGCTTTATCCGGATCTTGCCGGCAAGGCGATGCTAACATTGGCCATGGTCGCGCCCAATCGTGCGGCAATGTATCGGGTGATGGCGCACAAACTTGCCCGGTAAAATTCAGACCGCGGAGACGATTGCGAATGATCGCGCAGCCGGCAGAATTGCCTCCAGCCTGCCCAGCCTTCCTACGGAAGTCGGTAACATGCTGCTGAACTCCGGTAACACAACCCAGCGGGCGGAGGCGGAATCCGAGTTCAAAACCGCCCGTGCGTTGAATCCCAGGGATTCTTGGGCGGAATTGGAATTAGGTCTGACTGAGACCAAACAGGGACAGTTGAATGCCGCCTTTGCCGATCCCTCCCGCGCTCTTGAAGTCAATTCCGATGACAGCCTGGTCTGCACCCAATTTGCTAAGCTGCCGGCGGTCCAAGACCATCTCAACGAAGCGCAACAGATATTTGAGCGCGCAATTCGCATCGATCCCACCCATGACGTGGCTCACGGTCGTCTGGCCACAATCGACCGCAGGGAAGAAAATAAACAGAAGTCGAAGAAAAAGATCCAAGTTTGTCTAAAATTCAAAAAGATGAAAGATAGGATGGGAAGGTTCTTCGAGGAAATGCGGAATATGCCACCGCAATCCGCAACGAATGGCGACAACGGGCAATGACAACACGGACGAATCCGATTCCTGACGCTATCCAAGGCAACCGATACCCCGGTTTCTTGTACCCCGGTCTCTTGTACCCCGGTTTCTTGGCCGGCTTGGAACCTCCGGCACGGCGGCTGCCTCCTTTGTGCAATACATTTGAACCCGTGCCGGCGCAGCAGCAACAGGAAGGTCCGACGGGAGGGATTGATGACCGATACGACGGCGGATAAGCAGCGCAAGCAGACTCCACACTTTGGCGCTCTGAAGCCCGCCAGCCTCAAGCAACTGGCGGAACGTCTCGGGCTGCACCCCGCCACCGTCTCGGTGGTTCTCAATGACGTTCCCGGACGGTCCATTCCGCAAGCTACCCGGGACCGGATCAAAGCCGCTGCCGCGGAGATGAACTACCAGCCGAATCTCCTGGCGCGCTCGCTGCGTAGCCGGAGAACCCTGACCGTCGGCGTCCTGGTTCCTGAATTGGGCGACGGTTATCACACTCAGGTGATGAGCGGCATCGGCGACCAGCTTATCCAGGCCGGTTATTTTTACTTCACCGCGCACCACAGGCACAAGAAGAGCCTGGTGGAACACTATACCAAGATGTTGACCGGTCGCGGCGCCCAGGGCATCATCGCCATCGACACCCTCCTTGAGCATTCGATTCCAGTCCCTGTGGTCGCGGTAGCCGGACATCGTCACGTCGAGGGCGTCACCAATATTCTACTCGACCACCGGCGAGCGGCGGAACTTGCGCTCAAGCATCTATACTCGCTTGGGCACCGCAAGATTGCCTTCATGCGCGGACAACCATTCAGCTCTGACTCGGATTCGAGATGGAACGAACTGGTCTCGGTAGCCCGGAATCTCGGCATACAGATAGAACCTGAGCTTGTGGTAAACCTGGACCGTGATCTCTCTTCACCCGAACTGGGCTATCCGGTGGTGGGCCAACTCCTGGCCGCGAAGCGCAAATTCACTGCGCTCATTTCCTTCAATGACATTGCTGCGATCGGCGCCATTCGAGCGCTCCAGGACGAAAAGCTTCGGGTCCCTCGCGACGTTTCCGTGATCGGTTTTGATGACATCAAGGCCGCCGCATTCACCATGCCACGCCTCACGACAATTCGTCAGCCGCTCGAAGAAATCGGCAGAATCGCGACGCAGAGCCTGCTCAGCCGCATCCATAACACCATGGCTCCTCGCGATGAGATTATGGTTGAGCCGGAACTCGTCGTGCGCGACTCAACAGGCCCGGTCCGCTCCGCTCTTTGAAGCGGATCGCCAGGTATTTTCGGCGCAGGCATCCAGGTTATAGAAGGACGCTTCGGCTTCAATGAGCGTTTTTCCCGATCAGCACGCCACTGCGAGCCCAGCCCGACTTTGGAGTACGCATCAAAACCGGAAATATTAAAGGGGCCGGTGGCAAACCGCCTCAACCCCACAACCTTCCTGCTTCACTCGAAATATCAAATGTGCGAAGAGTCTGGAATTTACGCCCCAAGCAGCAAGGCCGCCCGGTTGGGCAGCCTTGCTGCTTGAGGCGTAACAGGAGGTTTAGTACACATCCCGCTCGTAGCGATGCTCAGCCTTCATCTTCTTCAGGTACTCGGCAGCCTGCTCCGGCGTTCCTTTCAGGCCCTTGGCGATCGACTCCAGCAGCACCTGCTCGACATCCTTGGCCATGCGGCTGGCGTCACCGCACACGTAGAAGTGCGCTCCGCGCTCCAGCCACGCAAACAGCTCGTCGCCGGCCTCGCGCAGGCGATCCTGCACGTAAATCTTGTTGGCCTGGTCGCGAGAGAACGCGGTCTGCAGCTTGGTCAGGAAGCCCGTCTTCTCCATGGCCTCAAACTGTTCCCGGTAGAGATAGTCGGAGGCGATGCGCTGATCGCCAAACACCAGCCAGTTGTCACCCTTGGCTCCGGTGACCTCACGCTCCTCCAGAAAGGCGCGGAAGGGCGCAATGCCCGTACCCGGCCCGATCATGATGATGGGCGTGTTCGGATCGGCCGGCAGGCGGAATTGATCGTTGACGTCCAGAAACACGGGCAACTTGCCGCCCACCGGCGCCCGGAAGCCCAGCAGCCCGGAACAGACTCCCTGGCGATCCTTTCCATGTCCGTCATAGGTCACCACGCGCACCGTCAGATGTACCTGCCCGGGATGGGCCCGCTGGCTGGACGCTATCGAATACAGCCGCGGCATCAAACGCTGCAAGATATTGAACAGATCCTGCGGGTCCTTGACGATCCCGGGAAAGTCCGTCACCAGATCCACGAACTCGCGTCCCCAGCAATACTCCTCCAGCGCCGCCTTGTTCTCCGGCCCCAGAAGCGCACGCAGACCCGCCGGCGCATTCTCTCCCGCCAGCTTGGCGTACTGGTTCACCGCTCCACGCGCCAGCTTGCCGATCCCCAGCTTTGAGGTCAAGGCCTCGCGAGCGGTGATCTGGTTGCCCGGCGTACCTTTGACAGGCTCAATCACCTTCTCGCTGCCGTCAAAACCAAGCGCCTTCAGCAGCTCGGTCACGGCTTCTTCACGGAAGGTAGGCACCACCCCGAGCGCATCGCCCGGCGTGTACGTCATGCCCTCGGCCAGCTCCAGCTCAACATGAATCGTCACCTTTTCAGAAGCAGGGCTGGTGAGATGCTCGTTGACCAAAACGGTGGCCAGATAGGGGTTGGTCTTGCTATAGACAGGGCTGCCGGTAACAGCCTCTTCAGAGACGGCAAGTGTCGATTCGCTCATATTCCTCAGATTCTATGGACCGATATAAGCCCAGACGGTGATCAGAAGCGCAGATGCAGAACGCCAACTGTTCGATCAACGAACAACCAGCACGGAAAGCTTCCATTCAGGAGACTTGCAGATATGGAAGCTCGGAGACTTGGCAGCTACATGACTGGAGGATGGTACGGGTCTACTCCTGAGAGGTTTGGCCCTGGCGGCTCAGCCGCGCTTCGCATCTCGGACCTTGCGTTCCCGCGGTGTCCTCTCTCGGCCTCTCCCGGATTTACAAGATCACGCAGCTCTTTGCTTGGCTTGAAGTACGGAACCCTCTTGGCGGGAACCGCAACCGACTCTCCCGTCTTGGGATTTCTCCCGGTCCTGGACTTCCTCTGTCGCGAGCGGAAGCTTCCAAACCCACGCACCTCCACCTTGTCGTTGGACTTCAAAGCATCGATGATGGAGTCGAACAGCGTCTCGACGATCACCTCACCATCGCGGCGGGTTAAATCTCCAAGGGCAGTCACGTGGTCGACTAAATCGGCTTTCGTCATGAAACCTCCTGCGCTCTGTGGTTAGTACTCGCTCCTCGTGTGACGTACGTTCTACCCGGAAGGTCACAGCCGCTTGGAACCCGGCGTGGGAAGAATCCGTGCTCGCCTCGGCAAGGCCTCTATTTCCTTCACTATAGCATGATATCGCGATACGATAGTCTTTCTTTCGCCAGACTGGCTCTCCGCTCCGGTTCTGTCGTGAGATGGCTCCGCCGCTCGGAATTTTGCAGCTCGGCGCAACTCATCGCTTACCGGCCCGAACCAATCCCGGCTTCTCTATCGCCTACTTCCACAGAAAATAGAACCCCGGCGAACGGTCCAGCATCTGCCCCGGGTTAGTAAACAGCCCGTCGGCGTCCTCAACCATGTCCAGCAGGCCAGGCCGTTCCGCCGAGGGCCGCACCACCTTCGGCTCGCCCTTGATACCCACTGATCGCGCCGTATGGATCAGCGCCGTCCGAAAGCCGCCCTCGGAATCGATCAGTCCCAAGGATCTGGCCTCTTGCCCGGTCCATACCTGCCCGGTCGCCAACTGAGTGATATTGGCATCCGTGGTATGCCGGCCTATCGCCACATCATGCACGAACTGCCCGTACATGTTGTCCACCAGCGACTGAAAGTAGGCCTGCTCCTGGGGTGTCATGGGACGCGTCGGATCGCCGGCATCCTTCAACGCTCCATGGGAGATGGTCACTGGCTTCAACTTGGCCCACTGCATCAGATCGCCGTAGTTGGTCCACTCCATGATCACGCCAATCGAGCCCACTACGGAAGCAGGATTGGCATAGATTTTGAGA
>JAKART010000047.1:8227-10244 GCA_021819255.1 Acidobacteriota bacterium | reverse complement strand
ATCTATCCGGCCGGCGGTCTTCCGCTAATCTGTTTGCAGAAAGACGAGATGCATCGCCCGCAGGGTCGGAATTGGGGTTTGTGGCCCGGGTCAGAACAGGAAGATTGCGGAATGGGGATCAGGCTGGAGCGAGCGGATCGGGAGTGGCTTGAGGATCGCGCCCGGGCTGTGGGCTTTGATCTGGCCGGAGTGGCCGGCGTTCCTGAGCCCGCCAGCTCGCCGGCGGAACAGGAAGATCGCCGCTACGCTGCCTGGATTGATGCCGGCTACGCCGGGGAGATGGAGTATTTGAAGCGCGTCAACGGCTCCGCGGAGTACCTGCGCGGCGATCTGCGCCGCTCTATGCCGTGGGCGCGGTCAGTCATCGTTTGCGCCGCCAGCTACAACGTGGACGCGCCGCGATCGATCGACGATCTGGACCAGGAGCAGGGTTTTCGCTCGGGATGGATTGCGCGCTACGCCTGGACGGGCCGCTCCGGCGCGGGAAGCGATTATCACGATGTGCTGCTGGCGCGGCTGCGCGAGTTGGAGACGGAGTTGAAGCAGCGCTTTGCCGGACAGGGGTCTGCCGGCGAGATGCAGACCCGCTGCTACGTCGATACAGGGCCGCTGCCGGAGAGAGCCTATGCTGTGCGCGCCGGCATCGGCTGGATTGGAAAGAACACCTGCATCATTCACCAGCAGCAGGGTTCATGGTTGTTGCTGGGCGTGATCGTCACCTCTCTGGAGTTGGGCTCCTGGAGCCTTGCCGCTGTGGATCGCTGCGGGAGCTGCACGCGTTGTATCGATGCCTGCCCTACCGGCGCGATCCTCACGCCGGAGCCCGTGCCTGGCGCCACGCGGTCGATCGACGCCGCGCGCTGCATCGCCTATCTCACCATTGAGAAGAAGGGAAGCATCGCCGAAGATCTGCGGCCGCTCCTGGGCCGGCAGGTCTTCGGCTGCGATATCTGCCAGGAGGTTTGCCCCTGGAACCGCAAGGCCTCTATCTCCCAGCCGGATCTGCTGCCGGCGCGCCGGGAACTCATCAATCCGGCTCTGGAGTGGCTGGCCGGGATGGATGGCCCGGAGTTCAACCGGACCTTTCGAGGTTCACCCCTGGAGCGTACCCGCCGCCGCAGGTTGCTGCGGAACGTGGCCCTGGCGATGGGCAATAGCGGTCAGGCCGATTTCCTGCCTCAGCTTGATCGCTGGGCCGCCGGGGAGGACAAGGTGCTCTCTGAGGCGGCGGCATGGGCCGCCGCACACCTGCGAGAAAGGTTGCGGGCCAGTGAATCGCCAGTGGCGACTCGCTCCGCCGGCGACATGCCCCAGTAGACTGTTGATATGTCCTTTGACAGAATCAGCATCGTTCCCAAGAGGCGTGCGGAAGAGGCTGGGCAGACCGGCGACGCAGAGACTTCCGGCGCGAATCTGAAGAACGGCATCCTCCAGCCGCCGGGTGCGGATGCGGAGCGGCACGCTGCTCACGCGCCAGGGATGCAGGGTGGTGAGGACAAGGGGACGAAGGCCGAAGAAGAGAAGGTGGAGCGAGATCCAATGACGCGGCCCTCCCCGGCGGTGGCCAAAGGAGGAACCTTGCAGCAAGTGGCGGCCCTGGCCCGCTACATGACCACCACGGAGGTGCATACTTATGCCTTCAGCGTCGCCGCGCAGGCCATCCTGTCCTTGTTTCCCTTCATTGTGCTTCTGCTTACGTTGGCGCAGAGAGTCTTTCACTCCACCCGGATGGTGGACGTCGTGGTGCAGATGATGAGCAACTTCCTGCCCAGTAACCAGTACTTTGTGATGCGCAACATGCGCTTGCTGGCTTTTGCGCACACCCAAACCAGAATTCTGTCGGTGGTGATGTTGCTGATTACCTCCACCGGAGTCTTTCTCCCTCTGGAAGTTGCGCTGAACCGGGTCTGGGGCGTGCGCTCCAACCGCAACTATCTGCATAACCAGGTCATTTCCCTGGCGCTGGCTTGCGGCGCCGGCGTGCTGGCGATGGTCTCCATCACGCTGAGTACCGGCC